>ONWH01000101.1 GCA_900321495.1 uncultured Planctomycetota bacterium | reverse complement strand
GCCTTTCCGAAGAGGGTATGCCGCCGGTGATCGAAGAAACGGTGCCGCGCAGCGGCCTTTGGGAGGCGCAGACCCCGCAGGTATTTGACGCACAGCTCTACCGCGAGGCGGTCGCCTGCCGGAACGCGCGGAGTCTGCCGACCGACGATGCCGGGCTTCTCGAGGCGATGGGGATCAGGCCCCGCCTTGTCGAGGGGGATCGGACAAATATCAAGATCACGACTCCCTTTGACCTTTCGCTTGCCGAAATTCTCCTGAAACTTCTTGAAAACGGACCGCATCCGAACCGGAAAGTGTAACACATTCCCTCGGAAGGCCGCGTTGAATCCGATGAACGAAAAACTTGCCGCTTGGCTGTCAGACGGACCGCTTCTCCTTGACGGAGGGACCGGTTCCCTTCTGCGCTTTGCGGGCCTTGCGCCGAACGAGTCCCCCGACCTCTGGAATCTGACCTTTCCCGAAAAGGTCCTGCATGCGGCGAAATCGTTCCGCTCTGCGGGGAGCGATATTCTTCTGACGAACAGCTTCGGCGCGAACCGTCTGATGCTGGCGCGCTTCGGCGCCGCGGAGAGGGTTGCCGATGTGAACCGCCGTGCGGCGGAGATCGCCCGCGCCGCCGCCGGAAAGAGCGCGCTTGTTTTCGGGACGATCGGACCGACCGGAGTAAATCTTTCAAACGGTGATGTGTCGCGCCGGGAGCTTTACGGCGTCTTTGCCGAACAGGCGCAGTCACTCGCTGCCGCCGGAGTCGACGGGCTGGTGATCGAGACGATGACCGATATTGCGGAACTTTGTGAGGCGATCCGCGGCGCCAGGACAACGCCGCTTCCGGTTGTCGCCTGTATGACATTCGGGACGGGAAAACGGAAAGACCGGACAGGCGCCGGCATCACTCCCGAAGAGGTCGCCGAGGCGGTCTCTGCGGCCGGTGCCGATATCATCGGCGCGAACTGCGGCGCGGGAACCGAGGGTTTTCTTTCGCTCTGCCGGCGGTTTCGCGCCGTGTGCGCCCTCCCGGTCTGGATGAAGCCGAGTGCGGGAATTCCGCGCACTGCGGGAGATAAGCTTATTTACGACCTGACTCCCGAGACGTTCACCGCCGCAGCAGCGGAGCTGCTCGATGCGGGGGCGTCTTTTGTGGGGGGGTGCTGCGGTGTCACGCCGGTTTTTATCGGACGGCTTCGGAGTCTGCTCGACCGACGCCGCGCCTGTTAGGGCCGCAGCGTGCGCCGTTGCTACCGGCTTTCGAGATTGCTGACCGAGACTTTCGCCGGGCGGGTCATGTATTTCTGCGCCGCGGCGATCACTTCGTCGCGCGTGACGTTTCCGATCCTTTGGGCAAATGTTTTCTCATACTCAAAGCCGAGTCCGAACAGGTCGTCGAGCGACGCCTGCTTCGCCTGCTCCGCCGGTGTTTCGAGTTTTCGCGCGCGGCAGGCGGTGATCCCCTCCTTTGCCCGCGCCAGTTCATCTTCCTGCAGATCTCCCCCTTTTATCCGTTCTGTTTCCGCTTCGATCCGTTCGAAGACCTGACTGACCTTTTCGGGCGCCGTCTCGAAGAGAACGTATAAATAGCCGGGTGCCGGACCGGATATCTGCTCGACGCCGAGTTTACGGACGAGTTCCTCTTCGCGGATTCCGTTAAGGAGCCGCCCGCCGGAAGAACCGCATCCTCCCAGTATAGCTCCAAGGACGGTGAGCGCGGCATATTCCTTTTCGTCGCTGACACTGACTGTCGGCCAGGCGATAATTCCCAGGCCGACCGGAGCGCTGACCCGGCGGTGTTCGTCGGGCTGCCGGACAAATTGGTTGTCGCGGTCGAACGAAATCGCGCCGCTCTTGCCATTGGGGAGTTCGGCGAAGAGATTCCTGACGGTATGCGCCGCGTCTTCGGTCTCAATGTCCCCGAAAACCGAGACAATCATCCGTTCCGGCGCAAGGAGACGCTTGTGCATTCGGCGCAGATCGTCGAGCCGGATATTCTCCACTGTTCTGGCGGTTCCCGCCGTGCGCAAGTGGTACGGTGTGTTCGCCGGGAGGGAATCGGAGAAGAGCGCGAAGAGCTGCTCGGTCGGATCCGATTCGCGTGCGAGGATGTTTTCGAGCTGATTCTTCCTGGCCTTCTGAAACTCCGATTCCGAAAGGGCCGGCCGGAGGAACATTTCGACGAAAAGGGGGAACGCCTCTTTGAAGTATTCTTTCGGAACGGTCATCTCGCCGGAGAGTGTGTTGCGGCCCGCATAAAACTTGAACTGTCCGCCGATTGAATCGAAATAATCCTCAATTTGAGTCTTCGACCGGGACGCGGTTCCGCGGCCGAGCATATCGGCCAGAAGGGCACAGGTTCCGGCTGTAGATTCGTCTTCGGCCAGGGAACCGCCAAGCGCGTAGACCTGTGCCGTGACCAGGGGGAATGCCGAGGCACGTTTGACCAAGAAATGCTGCTGCGTATCCTTTATCTGGAAACCGGCGATATCCGGATCGTTTTGCGCCTTGGTGCCTGTGACCGCGGCGGGGGCCTTTCCCGGAGGTGAAATGAGAACGGTATTTCTCTTTTCGGGCCGGAAGTAGACGCGTGCCACACGGGCGATGTCGGCGGGCGAGACTTTTTGAACTGCGTCTAAATAGGCCTGATCGAAGTCGGGGTTTCCGGTTGCGACATAGTTCTTCGCGCAGGCATCGGCGGCGGCGGATACCGTCTCACGCTCGCGGAGGAACAGCGTTTCGGTGATCTTTTTGGCGTGGGCCAGTTCGTTGTCCGAAACGCCGTACTCGGCGATCTGCCGGATCAGATCGAGGATTGCCGTCCGTGCCGGCTCAACCTCTTCGGGACGCGTTACGGCGCGGATCAGGAAGAAGCCGGGGGTCGACGAGGGGGTGAGCGATTCGGCATCGTAGCGAAATCCGAGCCGCATCTCCTCTTTCAGTTTCCGGGTGAGTTTTCCCGATGTGCCGCCGTCCAGAAGGGTTGCCAGGACGTTGAGCGCACAGGTATCGGAATCATCGAGCCGGGTCGTCGGCCAGGCGAGGAGGAGCCGGAACAGTTTTCCGTCCGTCTCGCGCCCCGCTTCACGCGGGGCGATCTGAACCGGTTCGCCGGAAAGGGCCGGTTCGAACTCTTTTCCGCGGGGAATTTCCTGATAGATTGCCGTTACCTGCGAGAGGATGTCCTCTTCGCCGACCTTTCCCGCGATGAAGAGAACGGTGTTGTTCGGTGTGTAGTGTTCGTCGTAGAACTTTTTCACATCGTCGCGCGACAGATGCGAACAGAGATCCGCATATCCGCCGACCGGATGCCGGTAGGGGTGGACGCGGTAAAGCGTCTTGACAAGAAGATCCCTTTCGGCGTAGGCGGGATCCCCGCCGGCGGCGGTCAGCTCGCCGAGAATGACCCGCTTTTCACGCATCACCGTGTCGGGATCGATTTCGGCGCAGGTCAGCCAGTCGGTGAGAAGGTCCAGCGCCGTCGGAACCGTTTCGGCGGAGCAGTCGATGTAATACGATGTAAACTCTTTTTCGGTCGACGCCTTGAAACTTCCGCCGAGCCGTTCCAAAATGTGGCGTATTCCTTCCTCATTCCGATGCGCGGTGCTTCCGCCGCAGACTACACGCTCAGTCAGATGACTGATCCCGCTTCCCAGAAATTCCCCCTCGTTGACGCTTCCGGTGTTCTTGACGTACGCGCGGACCGTTGCCAGGTCCGTCTCGGTCTTCTGGATGAAAAGGGAAAGCCCGTTCGAAAGTTCGTAGAGGGTTATGCCCCGGGAAAAGACCGACTTATTGACTACGGCAAGTCCCGACGCGGGACGGGCCGTATCGGCGGGGATGTAATCGCTCTGAGCCGGGAGGAGAGACGCTGAAAAAAGAAAAATTCCGGCCGCCAATGCGAGCCGGAACTTCCGCCGGAAGAATTCCGGCCGGTCTCTGAACCAGCCGGACGGGATCTCAGTCTGTGTGGCCTTCATTGCGACATCCTGTCATCAAAAAAGGGAGGCGTGTTAAATGTCAGCTGCTCGACTTGGCCGGCTGCTGGGCATTGACGGATGAAGCATCGCAGTAGTCTTCACTCAGCTCTTCAATGTTTTGCATCCGGTTGAGCGCGGTCCGGCGGCAGGGGCTTTCCGGGTATTCCCGAATGATCGTCATGTAGGCCGTCCGCGCCTTGACGAAGTCACGGCTCTTGAGCGCCAATTCCCCTTTCAGGAGAAGGATCCGGTCGATGATTGCCTCGTCGGCGCCCGCGGCGAGGGCCTCATTGACGATCTTTTCGGCCGCGACATATTCGCGGTCCTGATATTTGATTTCAGCGTAGGCCCAGGCGGCATTGCTCCAATAAGGGCTTGTCGGGAAATCGCGGAATATCTTGGCGAAATATTTTTCGGCCAGATCGGTGTTCTTCCGTTCCCACTCATTCCACGCCAGCAGGTAGTAGCATTCGGTATTGAAATGCCCATCGTGCGGCGAGTTCACCGCGGTCTGAAGATACTCGATCGCCTTGGCGTTCTTTCCGTAGAAATCGGCGCGGTATCCGCAGAAGTAACACGCGTCGACCGCCTCGGGCGAGTTGGGCGCCATCTTAATGAGCATGTCGCAGACCGTCTGTCCCTCGTCGTACTCTTTCAGTTCAAAGAGCACGTTGGCACGCAGAAGCGCCGCCGAGGCCGCCAGACGGGGATAGTCTTTCCAGAGCGTTTCCGAAGAGGTCAGCAGGTTCAGAAGCTCGTCGTTGGCTTCATCCAGGCGATTCGCCTCGTAGAGGGACGTTGCCTTTTTGAACATCGTCTTCGCCTCTTCTTCGGAGATTTTCGAAGCTGCGTGTTTCTTGGTCTCGTCCGCTTTTGCCGGTGTGTTCCCGGCGGTCTGTGTCTCAGCCTGTTTCGCCTGTCCGTCGGCTGTCTGTGCCGCGGGCTGCTGATCCGGCTGGACCTGCTGCGGGCTTTGAGCGACCTGGCCGGAACTCGGCGCTAACTGATTCCCCGGCGAGACGGGCTGATTCGGCGAAAGGTTTGCCGGGGGAAGGTT
>ONWH01000100.1 GCA_900321495.1 uncultured Planctomycetota bacterium | reverse complement strand
GAAGAGGTCGGCGCCGTGCTTGGAGTTGCGGAACGCGTAGGCCGTGGTGCGGTAGACCGGGACGGCGCGGGAAAGCGTGGTCGGATCCGGGACCTGTCCGGCGTGGATGGCGAGGGTTTCGATGCGGTATTGTTTGTTGTCGGCCATAGTAGTATCTCCTTATGCGAACGGAAGGAATGTCGTTCGTGTTTCGATTTGTGTTCTGTACGGTTTGAAACGGGCTGTCTTGCTTGCGTATTACTTGATCGGACTCCTGGCAGGTTGTTTTTGTTTAAGTCTATCAAAAAAGTTGTGAATTGGTTCAGAAAAAGACCGGAGTCGCCTCCGGAATCGAGTTGATGTGAACTAATATAGCACGAAAAACGAAGATGTCAAGCGAAAAAGTCGATTTTTTTAGTAGATTTTCGTCCGAAACTTGTTTTTGAGGCGGAATAAGATTTCTTGAATTCCTTGAATATGGAAAAATGTTTGGCGGACTTGCTTTTTCGGAAAAGAGGCTGTATTGTATGAGTGGATAGAACGCTTGAAACAAACATGACGGAGTTCATGCAATGAAAAACAACACGGTCGTAACGGTCGGAGATATCAATTATTTGTGGGGGCTCTTCATGCTCATTGCCTCCATGCGGAAATCCGGCATGGACGAACCCGTTCTGGTCGGGGCGCATAAGTTCACTCCTGAGGCGGAGGAGATACTGAAGCAACTCGGTGACGTGACCATCTACACGCTGAAGGATGTCGATCATTCGCTTACCTGCTACAAGCCACTTGTGATGCTTCAGGCGCAGACCGAATACATCACATGGGCGGACAGCGACGGATATTTCGTGGGGAATTGTTCGAAACGTCTTCCGCCGCTTTCGCCGGAGGAGATACACGCTCGGATGAGGTCGCCCGAGGAGAATCCTGGCGCATTCCGCGGCTACGAGTATGGCGAGGATGGCCGGAGTATTCCGAAGGCGATCCTTGACGTATGGAAGGCGGACATCGGCAGTGATCAGGAACCGCGCACGCACCGGAGCTGTTCGGCGTGCTGTCTCTCGGTGCATCAGAGCGCCCGCCCGTTTTTGGAGAAATGGCACAGCCAGATGATGAAGGTCCTGCCCGCCGGAAACACAGGTGTGGTGAACCGTTCGCTGAAATACTACCACCAGCTTGACGAATCGGTCCTGAACAGCATTTTGAGCTTCTGGCCGCAGGCGCCGCGCGTGTCGGACACGTACCGGCTGGACAAGGACCGCAACGAGCTTTTTGTGCATTTCGTCGGACTTCCGAAGCCGTGGATCGGCTGGACGCCGAATTCGTTCCGGCATTTCGATACATATACCGCGGTCGCCGACTGGGCGATCAAACAGGGGTTCAAGCTCCCCGGCCCGCTCCCGTACAGCTTGGACCCGACGCACAAGACGATGTGCCGCCTGATGCTGCATCCGGTCAATATCTGCACGAAGATCAAGCGCCGCCTGAAAAAAACGTTTCATTGAGGCGCGGAGTTGTCCCGGTATTCGGCAATGATGTCGGTGCATGACGAATACCTGTGGAAAAGTATGCCGGGATGAAACGGACGGCCTGGGGCGACTTCCTAGCGTTCATGCATGGCGAGCACCCGGACATTGAAAACCTGATTGACGTGACGGAGGCGCACGCGCAGGAATACATATCCATCTTGCAGAAGACCGGATGTTACGAAAAAAAACATCAGCTACAGCCGTGGAACGGGGAAGAAGGCCAGGACCATCACTACGCGAAAAGCGGATGGGGCGTTATCGGCGAGAACTGTTCGTCTCCATCAGACTGTTTGTGCCGAGGTGTTCACCCGCCTTGCTAAGGATGCGGGACTCCAGGACAATCCTTTTTCCGACATTGAGAAAATGAAATCGGACACGGAAACGCGTGAAGCGTTCACGCCGGAAGAGCTCAAGACAATCTATGACAACCTGGACGGCTTCACGCGTCCTCTGTTCATGCTTGCCGTCTGGACGGGCTTGCGTGAGGGCGATATCTGTACGCTCAGATGGAAAGATATTGACCTCCGACACAGGTCAATTTCAAGGAGGACGCGCAAAATAGGAGCTGACGTCGAGATTCCCATTTCGAATCAGCTCTATGAGTACCTGACCTCCATCCCCCAAACAAAATCCGGCTATCTCTTTCCTCAACACGCAGAGATGTACCTGACGAACTCGACCGGCGTTTCCTACCGGATCAAGCAGTTCCTCGAAGGATTGGGGATTCAGACCACGCGTAAGGTGAAAGGACGAGCTCGCGCTGTGAGCGTGAAGGATCTGCATTCCTGCCGCCATACGTTCTGTTACTATGCCGGGCTTGCAGGGATCCCGCTTTCTGTCGTCCAGTCCATTGTCGGTCACATGAGCCCGGAGATGACG
>ONWH01000146.1 GCA_900321495.1 uncultured Planctomycetota bacterium | reverse complement strand
GACGACGCGCTTCTTTATTTCAATGTTGATCTTTACAGACTGATGAAGGAAAAGGGAATAGAGGCTGAACTGCGGGTCCGAAACGGCAGACACAACCGGGACTATTTCAGCACGGCCCTTCCGGAGGTGTTCGAGTTTCTCGGCAGAGAGTGACGCGAAAATGTTCCCCGGGCCGAAAGCCGTGGGGTGAAACCGACCGATGACGGTTTCACCCCATGGCTTTCGGGCATACCGGGAACGGCTTACGCCTGTTCCTTCGCGGCGTCATCGGCCGAACCGCTCTCTCCCGAATCGGTATCGGCAAGTACAGTTTCCGGTTCCTGACCGCTCTGGGGAATCTGAGATGCTGAACCGGCGTTAAACCTCGAAAGAATATCGGGAAACTCAACCCCTCCGATTTCTTTCATCACCTCGAGCATCGGCGGAAGTGTCTTCGACATCTGATGAAGCCAGTTGGCCGTCGCGGTCTTGCCGTTTTCACCGGCGCCGTCCCAAACGACGACTTTATCGAACTTGATGCCGGAGATTGCTTTGCCGCTGGCGCTGACCAACTCATCGAAATGGTCGAGCATCATCATCTGAAACGCCTCCTTGGCGCCGCCGCACGCTTTGATAATTTCGCGAAGGCCTTCTCCCTTCTTCGCCAAAATTTCATACTGACCGCGGGCTTCCGCTTCGAGCTTGGCGTAAATCGCTTTGGCTTCCCCCTCAGCCTCGATCCGTTTCTGTTCTGCGACGGCTTCGGCTTCAACGATCATCTTGGCCTTTTCGGCTTTGGCCGGCGCTTCGAGTTCGGCTCTGCGCTCAGCCTCAACACGCTGCGCCTCTGCCAGCGCGGCCTGGGTCTGGGCTTTATGTTCGGCTTCCAGAACAAGCGCTTCAGCCTGGCGTTTGCGTGTTTCACCGAGTTGGAACGCTTCGGCTTCTCTGACTTTCAGTTCGGCGCCCGAATTGGCGATAAACGCTTTTGCCTTGTTTTCGCCGTCGATCGCCGAAGCATCGGCATCGGCGGTTTTGACACGCATGTCGCGCTCGGCTTCGCGGGTTCCGATCATCTTGAGCTTCTGCGCGTTGGCGACTTGAATCTCTTTCTGCTGTTCGGCTTCCGCCACACGAATTTCACCCATCCGTTCGTTGTCGGCAACATCGCCGCGCGCCTTCTGAATCGCCTCAGACGCGGCCTTCTGCCCGATCGCCTCGATGTACCCCGATTCATCGGTGATGTCGGTAACGTTGACGTTGATCAGCACAAGGCCGATCTTACGGAGTTCCGGTTCGAGAGAGGTCTGAATATTCATGAGGAACGCCTCGCGGTCACGGTTGATCTCTTCGATTTTCATGGAGGCGATCACTTGACGGAGCTGACCAAAGATAATATCCTCCGCCTGTTTGGCAATCGCATCCTTCCGAAGCCCGAGAAGGCGGATTGCGGCGTTCTGCATCAGTTCCGGCGTGGTACCGATTGCGATCGAAAAGACACTCGGCACGTTGACACGAATATTCTCCATCGAAAGAGCGCCGCGCAAGGGAATTTCAATCTGCATCGGCTCCAGACTCAGAAACGCGTAGTCTTGCAGAACCGGAATGATAAACTTTGCGCCGCCGTGAATGCATTGCGCGGTCTTATTCCCCTGTGACCGCCCGTAGATGACCATGATCTTGTTGCTCGGACAGCGCTGATACCGCTTTATGAAGAACAGGAGAACCGAGACGAAAATGAATACCGCTATCACTGCGGCCATTCCGACGTAGTTTTGCGCCGAGTCGGCGAAAAGTGCTGAGAACATCATCTTTCCCCCATTGAAGTATATGTCAAATGAACCAACCTGTGCGGACGCCAAAATTTATCTTAACTTCGTTTGCCTGGCTATTCGGTGCTGAAAACCCTTCTTGTCTATTTTACCCTTTTTCTCTTGTTCTTCAAGAATAATTCAAAAAATTCTTCGAGGATTCTTGATTATGAAATTGATTTCGGTTAAACAAGGGATACGGAGTTTTTCTCATTCAGGATTCATCGAAACGAACATAGGCCAGGGGAACGGTGCATAGGATGTCAGACCTTTTAAACGAACGTTCGATTGCAGGGAAGTGTCAGATCGACGGGGAAGGGGCCCGCGCGTTTTTGAGCGCCGTTCTCGACCTTTCCGGAAATATTCTCGCCTTTCTGGATGCCGACAGACGTCCGATGCTATGCGGAAAGAATCTCACCTCAGATCTGCTCTCCTCCGGTGCTTCCGAAACATGTCCGGTTAATGACAGGATGGGAAACCTTCTCGGTTTTATCGTCCGCAGAAAGAGAAATCGGGAGAAAGACCGCGATTTTCTGACGGGAACCGCAGGCCGTGCCGGGCTTGAAGAAGAATTTACCAGACGGATTGGATCCCTTGCGCCTGGAAGAGAGCTGACCCTCATTTTCATCGATTTGGATCGCTTCAAACCGGTCAATGAGCTCTTCGGCCACCTTGTCGGCGATCAGGTTCTGCTGCAATTTGCCGTCCTACTGAAGAACTCATTCCGAAGCGGTGATTGCGTCGCCAGGTACGGGGGAGATGAGTTCGTCATCCTTTGCGACTGTCCGGTTGAGATCGTTCGGCAGCGGGTCGGTCAGTTCCGCAGGCGCCTGGCCACCCTGTTCATTGAGGTGACTTATCCGGGCAGTAGCGCGGAAAAAGAATCCATCACTCTGAGTTTCAGTTACGGGCTGACGCGTGTCATCCCGGAAGATACATTAAATTCCGCTCTGCAACGTGCGGATGCGGAACTTCTGAAGATGAAAAGATCAAGCAGGCGCGCAGCCTGAAAGTTCACCGTTTTTTAATCCAACAGAATTCACAGCGGGTTCTTCCGCCTTTCCATCCGAATCTGGGAAATATTTCTATTTGTTCCCAATTCCTGGTTCTCTCTTAGCAAGCCGGCATTCTTTAAAAGCTTGCTTTTCTTCTGCGACACTGTCAAATGTTAAACTTTGTCGATAACAAAGTCTTGAAAAAATCGCGAAAGTTTAACGATTTTACTAAATACTCCTGACGTGCGGGCCGATATAAACGATCAGAGGAAGTAAAAATCAAGGTTTAGGTTAGGATATGAGGTTTCGGGCTTGAAGCCAAAGTCGTGAAATCGCCTCCCGGCTTCATTCCCCATACAGCAAGGATGGAAAAATGAGAAAAAGAGTCGAGCGCAGCTGTCGAAAAGACCGCCTCTCACGTCTCCTCTCCGGCCTGATCGTCGGAGGTGTTCTTTTGTTTCAGGGAACGGGGTTCATTACCGGTCCGGCCTGTGCGGCCGATCCGGTTTCGAGAAACCGCGATGTGACTTCGTTTGTGGGAACGACGAATCTTTCCGACGCTTCCTATAACTACGGTCTTTACGGTTCTCCCCTGAGCCAGACGGTCAACATCTACGGCGGTGTCAATGCGGTCATCGGGAAACTGGCGGCCGAATCGTCTTCGCTCAATCCCGCCGAGGCCGTATCGATGACGATGTCCTCCGGTTCCTCAGTCCGTGTCGGGCTCGACAGTTCCGATTCGTCAACCAAGGGCCATCTCTATATCTCCGGTCCTTGGGGATCGACGAATACCTCAAATCTCACGGCTTCTTCCGGTTCATCCCTTCAGGTCGGCACCTACGGTTCGCTGATTGTCGGTTACAGCGAGGCGGGGGATAAGGGTCTTGGCGTTTTAACGGTCAATCCAGGCGCGACTCTCGTCAATAACGGGTTAAGCGGGACAGATTTCTCCGGCGTTGTCGTTCTTCAAGAGAGCCAGATTCATTTTGGCGCCAGTGACAACGCCTCCGCTCTGACCGACTTCTACACCGGCCCCGGAATCTTTCGCAACTTTGGCGTTGTCAACGTCTACAACGGCGCGGATGGAAGTGACACGTTTGCCGTTTCGAACTACATTGACTCGGACAACACCTACGGCCGCGGCACATTGAACGTAACCGGCAACGCCCTTTTGGGATCTTCGGATACATCCCTTTACGGCACAATCCGCATCGGCGGAGATCTTGATATTTCATCCGCTTCGTCAAGCGCTCTTTTCGGTACGGTCAGCACGGTCAGTGTTGGAGGACTTGCCTCGGTCTACAACGACAATGCGACGACCGGAAGCGACCTGAAAATCAACAGCACCAGTACCACCGTCGGCGGACTTTGGGTCAAACGCTTTACTGACTCAACCGGCAGCGCGACCGGCGGACTGCTTTCGGTCGGTGGCAGTTCTGACGTCTCGCCGGTTTCGGTTCTGAACGTTACCGGACTGGACAAAAAATTCAATGCCGACGGAACCCTTTCAGCCGACGGCCTCTACGATGTCAGACTCGGCCGGAACCTCTACAACTACGGCACGATCAACTTCGACGATATCGACGGCAGCGGCGTCATCTTCACCGGCGCTTCAACGGTCGACGGTTCGGAACAGGTTGTCGGCTTCCATAATGAATCGATCGGCAAAATTGCCGCAGACGGCGATCTGCATCTTTACGGGATCGACGAAAACGCCTCCGTTTCCGGCCACTCGCCCCTTTCCGTAACGAATCAGGGGAGCATCACCGTCGCCGGAGATCTCGACATCGACTCGGCTTCGGATATCGCTCTGACGAACTCCGGGAAGATCACCGCCAAATCAATGACAATTGACAGCAATCTGACCGTGACCAATGCGGTCGACGGTGAACTCGATACCACTGAAGTGAACCTCGAGGGCGGCACCCTCTACAACTCCGGAAAATATTCGTTCAACAAGATGAACCTCTCTGACGGAAAAATCCGGGGAATCTATACCGGTGCAGTCGAAACGAAAGATAAAATCGCCATCCAGCCCGAGGTTGAAGTGACGGGAATGGTCCGTCTTGACGGCACGACCGAGTTTGCTCATGAGACCGGAGATGATCAAATCGACCTGACAATTTCCGGCACCGGCGGTTTCAGCGGGGGCGATTACAGTCTTTCGTTCACAGACACTGCGGTGAACAACGCCGGTTCCCGCGCCACCTCGGCCCTGACCGCGCACAGCATCAATTTCAACGGAAATTCCGACTACGTCTATTCCGGAACCGGCTCCAACATTCTTGATGGGAACGTGAGCTTCGATGAAGACGCGTCTCTTTCGGTCAGTGCCAAGGATCCGCTCTCCATCGCCGCAGGAAAAACCCTGACGATGGGAACCGAGGGGGGATACTCGTCACTCATTTTTGACATCGACAACGCGGGGAACAACCCGCTGATCACGCTCGATCCGACGGGCGGCACCAGCGCCGCGGCCGATATCCACGCAGACATTCTGGTTACCGACTCATACAAGAGCTACGTCCGCGGAACGCGTGAGGTCACGCTGATCAAAACCTCAAACGCCGATTCGGTCTATGACATCAACTCAATTAATCTTTCCGGATCCGATACGAGCAATACGCTTTTTGTCTCGCGCCGGGGCCGGGTTTCCGACGACGGGACCAGCTATTTGCTCGATGTCACCAACAAGGGATTCAGTGATTTCGCAGAGACGGTCAATCAGCGAAACGCCGCCGATTATCTCGACAGAATTCTGGTTACGCCGGGCTCCATCTCCGATGACCTGGGCGATTTCATCACCGATGTGATGGATCTGGATGCCGACACGGATCCCAGGGCGGTAGGACGTGTCCTGGATGCCCTTTCCGGCGCAAACCGAGCCAACGCTCTGATGCTCGCGATGAGCGATCCGTGGCAGTATTCCTTCAACCAGCTCGGCTGGCAGACCCACCGGAACTACACTCCTGGATGCGAGAGTTGCAGCACAACCTGTCTCGGCCAGATGGAATACTACGAAGGAGAATACTATGAGGACGGGATGATGTACGGCGGGTATCCGGCCGGTTCGGTTTTTGGGGCGAACGCTTCGGTTCCGAACACCTTCTGGGCCGCTGCGCACACCACATCGTTCAACGCCCGAGACGATGACAATTGCGACAAATACGGGATCACCAATACCGGTATATCAATCGGCTACGATGCGATCCATTCCGGGGATTCCGTTTTGGGACTGACCTTCGATTACTCCCAGCCGTTCCTTTACAGCTCGTGGGAAGACGTCAGCCAGCATATCGATCAGAGCAACTTCAACCTTGGTCTCTACGGCCGCCGGGACTGCTACAACGGCTTTTGGTTCAGCGGTTACGTCGGGTTCGGTCTGCAGCACATGAACAGCAAACGTGATGTGCGGATGTATAACATTGACCAGGACCTGGCGATTGCCGACGGGCTGGGAACCGGAAACTGGTATCGGACCGGCACCAACGGTCATTCGTTCGCCGCCGCGGTGAAAATAGCGCGCGATCTGCCCGCCTACGGCTGGTTCATCGTTCGCCCGATGATCCAGTTTGACACGCAGTCGGCCTGGATCGACGCAAGCCAGGAACATGGCAACGCGATCGCGCTCGATTACAGGAAGGCCGACTGGAACAGAACATTTGTCCGAGCCGGGTTTGAAACGGAAAAGAACACCCAGTTCTGCCGTCTGACAAGCCGTTTCCTCTATGCGCATCAGCTGGGTGGCGACACCGCGCCTGAGATGACCGCGTCGTTCGTCGGTGACTATACGGGGAACGAGATGAAGATCTACGGCGTTGACCTGGGCGAAAAATACTTCAACGCCGGGTTTGGCGCGGTCGGCTACCTGGACTGCGCCTACCAATGGGCACTGAGCGGCAACTATGACTTCGCCGCATCAGAACAATCCGTGGCGCATACCGGAACGGTCGCTCTGAGCTACTCCTTCTGATCGAAAGATTTCTCAATACCTGCCTAACCTCGGACGGGGGGCTTGTGTGAAAGCGCAAGCTCCCCGTTCTTTATCAGCCAAGATTCGGGGTGAGCGTCTTTTCGATCTCTGCGGCAACTTCGGGAAAATCGCTTTCCGGAGCGGGCGTACGAGCGTTGGCATACTCATCCCGCTTTTCGCCGGAACGAATCGCGTTGTAGATTTCCTTGCGGTGAACCGGAACGTCTTTTGGAGCATCGATGCCAAGACGCACCTTATCACCGCGGACTTCGACCACGACGATGGTGATATTGTCGTTGATTACGATGCTCTCGTTCTTTTTTCTGGAAAGAACTAACATGGCAACATCCTTTTCGTAAATGCTTCATGACCGCGTCCACCCTACTGACGGACACGCCTAAATCCTGGGGATATGGAAAACAAACCTCACGAAAGATTCGTTAAGTCTCTTATTTTAGCCATAGTCTCTAACCTAATAATATATCCCAAATTTCGTTATTGTCAAATAAAAAGGATAGTTAAAATAGAAAAATTTCATTTTTTCAACAAAATTCGAATCTATCCGCACAATCTGGGGGATTCCTTGCGAAGACGGCGCAGCCGGTTTAGAATGGCCGGGAAGAGGAACAGACATGACCGAAATCAATCCGCTCGAAATCATCGATACCCACGCCCACTTGGATATGTCGGACTTTGATCCGGATCGGGACCGGCTTCTTGCCCGGTCGCGGGCAGGGGAATTTCCCCCCATTAAGGGGAAGACGATTGAATCCGGACCGGTCCGGTTTAAGGTCGGGGGAATGGTGCTTCCGGGGATTACCGCCGCCTCCAGTCAGCGGGTTGCCGATCTGGCCGCACTCGTTCCGGAATTTTATCCCGGGGCGGGAATTCACCCGAACCATCTTCTTGAAATCGAACCGGGAGACTGGGATACGATCAGGCGTCTGGCTGCCCGCCCGGAAACCGTGGCAATCGGCGAAACGGGACTTGACCTCCACTGGCAGGCCTCGCCGATTGAACTCCAGCTCGACTACCTGATCCGCCACTCGCTTTTGGCGAAAGAGAAGGGGATCCCGATCATTATTCACTGCCGTGACGCAGAAGAGGACCTGTTGCGGTATGCCGAACTTTTCCGGCGTTGGGAAGAGGGGGATCCGATCCCGCACCTGGCTGGTTTTGATCCCCTTTTCGAACCGGAATCAGCACAGCTTCTGAATCTCCCCCCGATGCGGGGGGTAATTCACTCTTACAGCGGGGGACCGGATACCGCGCTGAAACTGATTCATCACGGATTCTGCCTGGGATTCACCGGAAGCGTGACATTCGGAAAGAAGTTTGCGCCGATTGCCGAAGCGGCAAAGGCCGTTCCCGCCGACCGAATTCTTCTCGAGACGGATTCGCCGTTTTTGGTGCCTCATCCGTTCCGCGGGAAACTTGAGCGTAATGAGCCGCTCATGTCGGCATGGACCGCGCGGTGCCTTGCGCAGCTGCGCGGCGTGAGTATTGCCGAAATCATTTCCCAGACGGCAGCCAACGCACGTCGGCTCTTTTCGCTGCCGTAGACGCGCTTCGAAGTTCAGTTCGTCCCTCATTCCGCCGCGGCAGCGGCACTGAAACCGGCGGCCGGTTTAAGGCGCCGATTCTGCGGTTTTCGGCAATTCTTCATTCCGCAGTACAGACTTCTCACGGCAATGCGGCAAGAGAAACTCCGTTCCGTTTTGCGGTTGACTTTCAGCAATACATCGTTTAGAATTCATCGGATCGGACAACTGCCGGAACAGGAGCACTGACACAACACAAGACAGGAGAATCATGATGAACGAATTCATGAAAATTGCCGTCGATGAGGCCAGGAAGGGAATCTCTTCCGGTGACGGAGGTCCGTTCGGCTCGGTAGTCGTGAAAGACGGCATTGTGGTCGGAAGAGGGCACAACGAAGTCATCAGACAGAACGACTCCACCTGTCACGGTGAGATGATGGCGATCCGCGACGCCTGCAGAAAGCTCGGCACGTTTGATCTTTCCGGCTGCGAGCTCTACACCACAGCACAGCCCTGCCCGATGTGCCGCGGCGCGATTCTCTGGGCGAACATAACCAAGGTCTACTACGGCTGTACTACGGATGACGTGGACGAAATCGGATTCCGCGACAAGGATTTCTACGAAAAAAATGATGATGCAGCTGAAGAACTCGACCGTGAGGAATGCCGGAGACTGTTTTATGATTACCTGCGTATTGAGGACAGGAAAAACTACTGAAAACCTTTTCTCTTTCTCACTCTGTGAAGGGTGATGCCCCTCACTGAGTTTTGACGTGCCGCAACAACCAGAATGAAATTCATGCCTGACCATTCATGATATTGTGTTTCATTTCATCGTTGGTATGTGCGTGACACAATTAACCTTTACAGATTCGAATACCGTTATGAACAGTCTGACCAAGTTTACTCTTCGCTCCATCCCGGTCTTACGGGGCTTATCAAGATGCTACACAGACAATTCGACTGTCCGGAAGGCAAGGTGCATCATTAAATGGCACAGGCACGACTGCTCGTTTTGACGGACAATTAAGGTCTCCGTACAACAGTTTAGCAGATATCTGATAATTTCAGATTCAGTAATATCTGTATCTCTTTTACCGAATTGGACGGATAGATACCACAGGAAAGAATCAGAAGATCAGCCTCATCTGACGGATTCCATCAAGGGGACAATCTCAAAATGCCGAAAACTTCCAGATAGCACATGGAAAATAATTTCATGTTTAAAATAGAAAAGATGGGTAGTTTAGGTATTTATTTTTATGAAAAAAAGTCGCAAATTATTTCCGCTTTTTCGGGTTTTTGCTATTGAATGGGCGTACCGGATAGATATAATTCTATCCGTAAAGGTTTAGTTTTTAGTTGTTCTAAGCCGGTTGCAATATTTTTTACTGCGCTGTTTCCCCGCACTAAAGCGCTTTCATGTGCCGGGAAGTGCGTTGCATCGGCGGGAGCTTTATTTTTAAATTCCTTTTATAGTAAGGAGATTTCGCATGAGTTTTCTGAAGAATCGTCGTTTCCAACTTGAAAGTCTCGAGGAACGTACCCTCCTGACTGCCGCTCCTTGGAGCACCGGTGATCCGGGTGATCCTGCGGCCGTTACGACAATGATCGTCGTGACCGACGCTATCCCGACTGTCACCGAGATTGACGACCCCTCCGCCGATCCTGGTGAGGGTGTAAACGCCATCACCAGCGCCCAACCCGGTGATTCCGTCTATGTTTCTGTCTACGTTCAGAGCACCGACTCCGCGTACGGTGTCCAG
>ONWH01000219.1 GCA_900321495.1 uncultured Planctomycetota bacterium | reverse complement strand
GCCGAGCGTGTTTTCGACGATGAACCGCGTGACGAACGGCGGCGTGTAGAAGACGCCGTCCTTTTTCCGTTTCGAGACGGCGGGCGCGTTCCCCCCGCTCCCGCCGGCTTCGAGCGCGGCCGCCATCTCTTCGATTTCGGAGAGGGAATGCTCGAAGATGTGGCCGAGAATGTTCACGTCGACTTCGGTCGCGAAATCGTAGTCGCTCAGCTTCTGCGTCCAGCGGGCCAGGAGCGCGTCGTCGAGCACGAGCCCGTCGAGAACCGGGTCGGGCGCGAAGAGCCCGCCGTTATACGCGTGGATCCCCAGCGCGGCGTTCCCGCCGTTGATGAACCCGAAGTATTTCACGAACTGCGGGTAGAGGCGCGCTTCCGGGTCCCACGCGCGGTCGCTCCGCCATTTTTTGATGATCGTTTCGGTCGAGTTGACCGGCAGAAGGCCGCGGTCCTCGCAGAAGAAGATGAAGATGAACCGGTCGAGGAGCTTCTGCGTCTTGCGGAACAGGAGGAGCTTTTCGTCCCGCGCGGGGGGCGTTTCGCGCCGGGCGAGGATGTCGTCGAACAGCTCCCGCTTGAACGCCGAGTAGTCGGCGTAGAGCTTTTCGGTGATCGACGATTCGTTCCGCCGGCTCGCGTCGAACAGGCGCGCGGGAAGGTCCCGGTCGAGCAGGGTCTCTTTCGAGAGGGCCAGCCAGAGCCGGTCGAACTCGGCGCGGGTCAGCTCGAACAGGCTGAACTCGATGAAGTCGAGCGTGCTGTCGATGTAGAGCCGGAGCCGCTCGAAGTTCGACGTGATCACGTAGCGGACGCCCCGGTGCGCGTTCTTGTATCCGAACGCCTGCGCCTCGACCCTGTCGAGGTCGGTGGTGCGCGTGTCTTTCAGCTCGATGACCGCGCAGACCTTTCCGCCGCGGAGAAGCGCCCCGTCGGCGGACCGCGCGTTCAGGACGTTTTTCAGCTCGCGGGTCAGGTTGTGCCCCTCGGCGGGCGCGAGTGTGTATCCCAGCACCTCGCCGAAGAGTTTCGCCAGGAATTCCCCCTGGAGCTGCTCCTCGGTCTGCGCGCGGATATTCGCCTGGACCGCGGGATTCAGAAAGAAGGCGCGGAACTCCTCCCACGCCGGTTCGGGCGCGGCGTTTTCGCGGCACGCCTTGCGCAGGGCGGAATCCTGGAACAGGGACATGGACAAAATTTCCTTAAAGCAGACCCGGCTGTTAACGACTGACAAGAGGATTATACCCTACAGCCTCTTCCGGCGCAAACCGCCCGCCGCGGCTCGCTCCGGAATAACGCCAAGGATTGATCGTGCGCCCGCCAGCGAGCGGGCGCCGCCGGCCGAGTTCAAAACTTCGACGGGAATTATCGCCCGCCGCGGCTCGCGGACCGGAAGATGCCGGCGAGGATGGCGCCGGAGATGTTGTGCCAGACCGAGAAGATGGCGCCGGGCACCGTCGCCATTGTCAGGCTTGGGAACGTGCTGGCCGCCAGAGAAGTCGCGAGTCCGGAATTCTGCATGCCGATTTCGATCGAGAGGGCTTTCTTGCGGGGCGCATCCATTTTAAACAGGACGCCGGTGAGGTATCCGCAGAGGCATCCGAGAAGGTTGTGGAGAATGACGACGGCGAAGATCACCGTGCCGGTCGAGAGGATCTTTTCGCTGTTATGCGAGACGACCGCGGCGACGATCAGGCAGATCGCGGCGACCGAGACGGAAGGGAGCGCGTCTTTGACCCGTTCGGTCAGTTTCCCGAAAAAGCGGTTGATCAGCACGCCGAGCGCGACCGGCAGGAGAACGACCAGGAGAATCGAGACGATCATGGCCAAGACGTCGGTTTCGACGGAAGTGCGCAGATACAGGTAGGTCAGGACCGGCGTCATGAGCGGGGCGAGGAGGGTATTGACGCTGGTCATGCCGACCGACAGCGCCGTATCCCCCTTGGCGAGATAGGTAATGACGTTGCTCGCCGTCCCGCCGGGACACGCGCCGACCAGAACGACGCCTGTCAGGAGTTCCGCGTTCAGCCCGAACGCCTTTCCCAGACCGAACGCCAGGGCGGGCATGATGAGGAACTGCGCCGCGCATCCGACGGCGACGTCGCGCGGCCGGGCGAAGACGACGGCGAAATCGCCCGCCTTCATCGTCAGGCCCATTCCGAACATGACGACCATCAGCAGGGGGTTGATCCAGCCGGTCCGGATCCACAGGCAGGTCCGCGGCGCCAGCAGCGCCAGCGCCGCGACGGCCAGGATGAAGAAGACCATATACTTACTGATGAAGCTGCCGATTGTTTTCATGGTGTATATCTTTCCGCGAGCCGCGGCGGGCGGACCCTGAGCCAGGGCTGGCAATCGTCGGCTCCCGGCCTTCGGCGGTCGCACGGGCTTGTGCGGCTGCGAAACCGGGGAGCAAACCGCGCCGGTTCCGGGCTCCGCACCCGCTTTTACTCTT
>ONWH01000099.1 GCA_900321495.1 uncultured Planctomycetota bacterium | reverse complement strand
TGTTTACAGTGATCCCGTAGCTCAATTGGATAGAGCGTCGGCCTCCGAAGCCGAAGGTTGCTGGTTCGATTCCAGTCGGGGTTATTCTTCCTGCTTTTATCCGTATCCCCGGTATCCCCTTCCGTATCGCGATGAAAAATTTTACCCGATTCAAACAGATTCTTCGGACGTCCGTTCCCCTGGCGATGCATACCTGGCTTCAGCTCGGAGGGCAGGTTGAGTATTTTGCCGAGCCTCGCAGCGAAGAAGAGCTCGCCGATCTCCTGCAGGCCGCAACGCAGGCGGGGATTGAAACCCGTTTCCTCGGAACCGGGACAAACGTCCTCGTTTCCGATTCGGGTGTTCCCGGCATGGTGATCCGCCTGAGTGCTCCCGCCTTCTGTTCGATCAGTCCCGATCCCGCTTCCGAAACGGTTTCGGTCGGAACCGGCGCCAAACTGGGACGCGTCATTACCAGTGCCGTCTATGCAGGGCTGACCGGTCTGGAAGGGCTGATCGGTATCCCCGGTACGGTCGGCGGCGCGGTTCGGAACAACATTTCGACCTCCGACGGCGATATCGCCCAGTGGCTTGAATCGGTTCGCGTCGTCCGTCCCGACGGGCAGACCGCCGACCTGGCCGGAGACGAACTTGACTTTTCCGAGGGGAACAACCCGTTTGCCGACGGCGTGATCACCGCCTGCCGTTTCCGCCTTCAGACCGAGGAGCCGGAAGAACTGACCCGCCGTCTCCAAAAAATCTGGATTTTGCGCAAAAAGAACCAGCCGTTCGGCTATCAGGGGGCAGGGCGTCTTTTCAAGGACCCGTCGGGGAGCAGCGCTTCGGACCTGATCGACGACGCCGGTCTGAAAGGGACCCGTATCGGCGGCGCGGTCATCTGCGACCGGAACTCGAATTTTGTTCTGATCGAACCGGAATGTTCGACCGACGACGTCCACCGGCTGATCCGCCTGATCCAGACCCAGGTCCGTGAGCGGTCCGGCGCCGATCTCGAAACCGATCTGACCCTTTGGTAGAAGGAAGGTTTTTCCATGCTTTCGCAAGCGATTTGTTCAACGTCTGTGCCCGGTATGACTCCGAAACGGGGGAAGGTGCGCGATATCTACGATTTCGGCGACACTCTCCTGCTGGTCAGCACCGACCGCCTGAGCGCGTTCGACTTCGTCCTCCCGACGGGGATTCCCGACAAGGGGAAAATCCTGAACCAGACCGCGGAGTTCTGGTTCGACCGTCTCGAAGTGCCGAACCATTTCATCACGACCGACGTTGACAAAATGCCGTTCCCCGAAGGGACCGATCTCGATCAGTTCCGCGGCCGCTCGACCCTCTGCAGAAAGGCGAAGATCGTTCCGATCGAATGTGTCGTTCGCGGCTATCTGGCCGGTTCGGGCTGGAAAGAGTATCAGAAGTCGCAGACGGTTTGCGGCGCGTCTCTTCCCGCCGGACTTCGGCAGTGCGAAAAGCTTCCCGAACCGATCTTCACCCCCTCGACGAAAGCCGAAGAGGGACATGACGAAAACATTTCGTTTGAAAAGATGGTCGATCTGGTCGGCAAGGAGGTTTCCGAAACCCTCCGCGACCGTTCGCTCGACATTTTCACCCGCGGCAGTGAATACGCCGCCAAGCGCGGGATCATCATTGCCGATACCAAGTTCGAGTTCGGCGTTCTGGACGGAGAAATCGTTCTGGCCGACGAGGTTCTGACTCCCGATTCTTCCCGCTTCTGGCCTTCGGCCTCGTACGAGCCGGGCCGCGATCAGGACTCGTTCGACAAGCAGTTCGTCCGGAACTGGCTTCTGGCCTCCGACTGGGACCGGAAATCGGTTCCGCCGGCGCTTCCCGAAGACATCGTCGAAAAGACGCGCGAAAAGTACGTCGAGGCGTTCAAGAAGCTGACCGGCCGCGTCTTTGTGCCGTGATCCTGTTCACGGCGCCGCCGGCGTTCCTGCCGGCGGCCGCCGACGAAAATGTCCCCGTAGCTCAGGGGATAGAGCGACGGTTTCCTAAACCGTAGGTCGCGCGTTCGAATCGCGCCGGGGATATTTGCCCTGTTTTATTGCCCTCTCCGGTTTTTCGCCGGGGAGGGCTTTTTTTACGCGATATATCTTATTTTAAGGTTTCAAACCGCTGTAAGCGGTGAGAACAGACCTCATTCAGACTTAGATAAAACTTTACCATTTTATCCAGTCATAGTGGCAGATTTAGTGGTAGATTTTTTGATACCACTAAAATCACCGTTCAACCTACCCCAATAGCTGGGGGATCAGCTGGTTTCCCGGTCTTGCCGGCGGAGTCTATTCCTTCACTCAAAGCACTCTGAAATTGATCGTCTGTAACTTCGAGATAGTGTTTTTGAGCGACCCGCTTTGAGTG
>ONWH01000223.1 GCA_900321495.1 uncultured Planctomycetota bacterium | reverse complement strand
CCCTCTTTCAGCTCGCGGTGGAACCGTTCCGAAAGGTACGAAAGCCCGAGAAGACGGTTAACCGACTCGCTCCGGTTCCAGTAGACCGGCCGGGCGAGCTCCGACTCGGCGAGGGCCGAAAGCGTGACCGAAGCGCCCGTCGCGTCCTGCCAGACGCAGCCGATATCCTCGAGATAGAACGCCAGACCGACCGCCATCATCGAAAGGTCTTCCTGAAGGGTCATCTGTTTCATTTCCGATTCCATCAGGTCGTGCACGGTTTTCGTCTCGTCGCCGACCTTGATCTGGTAGGTATTCGAGACGTTCGCCATCGCCAGGGACGCCAGAAGCTCGCCGCGCGTCTGCTGGTAGCCGAACCCGATTCGGGGGACGAGGATCCCCTGGGCGGGATTGAAGATCTGTCTCAGGCCGATCGGCAGATTCCAGCAGAGAATCCCCACGGCGTAGGCCGGCGCGGTCTGCGCCTGAACCTGCACCTGGCCGTTCTTCGGCGTGGTCTGATTCGAGCCGGTTCGGCAGAGGAACTGTGTATCAACGCCGTAGGGGACCGTCATTTTCAGGACGGTGGCGGGACTCAGTTCGTCGATCAGCGCGCGCTGGGGAGACCACTCCTCAAGCTGGCGGCTGAGCGCATCCAGGAGGACCGACGGGGCGGGGACCTCCTGCGCTTTCACCACGCCGTTGTCGCGCCTGTTCCGGAGCGAGAGGTCGGCGACCGGGGGCGGGTTGTTCGGCCCGTACGCCTGGCCGCCGTCAAAACCGAACTGCGAAAGAATCGGCGAGTCGAACGGAATCACCGCCGACGAGAGGGAACCGGAATCAATCCCGGCGGGAAACGGATCGCCTCCGATGATCTGTCCCTGAACCGGCGCCCCCTGAATAATCTGCCCCTGGATCGGGATTCCCTGCCCCATGCCGGCATCGATCGGATAGCCGCCGCCCGGATACGGCACGGACGAAATCACCTGTCCGGCCGAAAAATCGGGCGCGGGAGGAAGGGGTCCTCCGGCGGCCTGAGCCTTGAGAGGAGTTTTCCCCGAAAGAATCAGGACAAGAATCAGCAAGATTGCCGGGCGGAACGTTCGGTTCATCGGTCTGGAATGACAGGGTTAACGGCGGCTGGAAAAAACCGGGGGATTTTAAAGTAAAAGAAAAGGAGCGTCAAGGGCACTCGCCCCTTTGGTATTATTCCTTTTTTCTGAAAAACTGATATAATCGAGGGACAGGTTCCGTAAACACCTCCCTCTTGTCTCTCCCACGAGAAAAGACACCAGCAAAAGAACGCGAATGAAAGAAAACGACCCCGATTCCGCGCCCGGCCCGACCGAGGAAAATGCCCCTTCCTCCGAAGAAAACCGTTCCGAAAAGAGCGGTTCCGGCACAGGCGACCGTTTTCATCTCGATGATGAAACCTACAAGCAGATTCCCGACCGATTCAAGAGCGGTTCCGACCCGGACGCCGAAAAGCCGTCCCGTCCGAACCGGTCCGGTCCGGGACGGCCTCCCCTTCCACCCTTCAAGGGGAAGAAATCCTCACCCGACGGCCAGCCGCATGAGGTTCCCCGTCCCCCCCGCGGAAGGATATCCCCTCTGCTGGTCTTTCTCCTGCTGGCCGGCGCGGTCTGGATGTTCTTCTCCTCCCGGAAAGAGTCAGGCACGACCCTGATCACATGGAACGGCTTCTACGAGCAGCTCGACAAGGGGAACATCGACACGGTCACGATGAAAGGGAATATGCTGAGCGGCACGTTCGTCAGCGTTCCCGACATTGCCGCCGATCCGGGAAAGCTTCTCCCCGAAGAGATCTTTCAGAATTCCGGCGCCAAGGAAAAGAAAGGGGAGTGGAGTCTTGTCCAGGTTCCCGCGTCGAGACGGGGGGACTCCACCTTCTCCGTCGACGGGCATGATGTGACCTTCGTCGTCTTCGATCAGAAGAAAGGGGCCAGCACCGGAACGTCGATTTACAGGAAGTTCCGCTGCGAGATTCCCGCCACCGCCCTGGCCGACCCGAATGTCGATGACGCGATCCGCCAGAAGGTCCGTTCGTTCAGTTCGAACTCGCCGCTCGACAATACCGGGCTTTACATGATCACCTCGGTCCTGCTGAGCGGCCTGCTTCTGCTCATCTTCTGGAAGATGATGCGGCGGACGAACGAACAGATGATGGGCGGGGGCGTCGGCGGTTTCATGAAAAGCCCGATGCGCTCCTACGATCCGAATCAGGGGAAACGGATCACCTTCGCCGATGTCGCCGGACTGGACAACGTCAAAAAGGAACTTGAAGAGATCGTCGACTACCTGAAAGATCCCGAGCGGTACGACCGGATGGGGGCACGCGTGCCGAAAGGCTCGCTTCTGTTCGGCCCTCCCGGCACCGGCAAGACCCTCCTGGCGCGCGCGGTGGCCGGCGAAGCGGGGGTGAATTTCCTTTCGATCAACGGCTCGGAATTCATGCAGATGTTCGTCGGAGTCGGCGCAACGCGCGTCCGCGAACTCTTCAGCGAGGCGCGCGCCAAGGCGCCGAGCATTCT
>ONWH01000046.1 GCA_900321495.1 uncultured Planctomycetota bacterium | reverse complement strand
GAGTGACAACAGCCGGCTGAACCGCGACTGGTACGAATGGATCGCATCAATCGACTACGGCGCCGACTTTTCCTCCTTTGCGCGTGACGATCTCCCCCCGCACCCGCTGACCAAACCGGTTGAACTGACCCTCTCGCCCAACGAGCCGGGGTGGCAGTCGGCGGGAATCCGCCTGGAAGCGGGAAAGGTCTACTCGCTGCGCGTTGAGGGGAGATTTAAGGTCTACGAAAAAAATTTCGCCCGCACCCTCCCCTCTGAGGCGAGCGGGATTACCCTCCGCTATTTCGCCGGTGCCCCGTTGGGCCAGGTCACCGCAGCGGTTCCGTCCGACGGGGCCGAGACGGTCAACCCCTGGAAAGGGGCCGTCCCGCTCAAAAGCGGAACGGTCAGACTGACACCCGCCGAAACCGGTCCCCTTTTCTTCCGCTTCAACATCCCGAGCGGAGAGGCAAAAAGGGCTTCCGGCAGTCTCACGGTCCGGATCGCCCCGGAACGTTGACTTTCGTCTGTTGTTCGGGTAAAATGAAAAGATCAGCCAAGAGCCGCCGGTCAGCGGCTTTCCCTTACTGTTACTGTTATTTCAAGGAGTTTTTTATCATGAGTGCGTTTCCCGAAATTTCCAAGATCAAATATGAAGGTCCCGATTCGAAGAACAATCTGGCGTTCCGTCACTACAACGAAAACGAGCTCGTCGAAGGCAAATCGATGCGGGAGCACCTCAACTTCGCCTGCGCGTTCTGGCACACGATGCGGATGAACGGGACCGATCCGTTCGGTTCAGCGACGATGTACCGCCCGTGGGACGACGGGAGCGACTCGGTCGAAAACGCGCAGAACCGGGTTCGTGTCTTCTTTGAATTCCTCGAAAAGATGTCGTTCCCCTTCTACTGCTTCCACGACCGGGACATCGCGCCGGAAGGGGCGACATTCAAAGAAACATGCGCCAACCTGGACGCCGTCGTCAAGGTCTTCAAGGAAGAGCAGGACCGGACGGGAATCAACCTTCTCTGGGGGACGGCCAACCTGTTCGGGAATCCGCGTTTCATGCACGGCGCGGCAACCAGTTCCAACGCCGATGCGTTCGCCTACGCCGCAGCGCAGGTGAAGAAGGCGCTTGAAGTCACAATGGAACTGGGCGGGCGCGGATACACGTTCTGGGGAGGGCGCGAGGGATACCAGTCTTTCCTGAACACCGACATGAAGAGGGAGCTTGACCATCTTGCCGCGTTCATGCACATGGCGGTCGACTACGCGAAAGAGATCGGGTTCAAGGGGCAGTTCTACTTTGAACCGAAGCCGAAGGAACCGACAAAACATCAGTACGATTTTGACTGCGCGGCGTGCATCAACTTCCTGCGCACTTACGGACTCGCCGACGATGTGAAGATGAACATTGAAACGAATCACGCCACTCTCGCCGGACATACGGTCGAGCATGAACTCGACTACGCCGGAAGCCAGGGATTCCTGGGCTCGGTCGACGCCAACGCCGGCGACATGCTTCTGGGCTGGGATACCGATCAGTTCCCGACCGATGTCTACATGACGACGAAAATGATGTATATCATCATGAAATACGGCGGGTTCAAGACGGGAGGTCTGAACTTCGACGCCAAGGTCCGCCGCGAAAGCTTTGAGCCGATCGACCTGTTCTACGCGCACATCGGCGGAATGGACGCATTCGCCAAGGGGCTGAAAATCGCGGCAAAACTCCGTGCGTCCGGCGAACTGAAAGAGATGACCACCAACCGCTACGCCTCGTGGAACAGCGGAATCGGCGCCCGGATTGAAGCCGGAAAGGAAGACTTCAAATCCCTCTTCGACTACATTACCGAAAAGGGTGAGATTGAAGCCAATATCAGCGGCCGGCAGGAACTCTTCGAAAATGTCCTGAACCGCTACATGTTCGACTGACCCGCGCCCGCGCCGGAAAACCTTCCGACGGAAAAGCCTGTCAGAAGTCCCCTCATGGGTTTCTGACAGGCTTTCCTTTTTGGAGGTCAAATCACACGAAAAAAGGCGGCGTGTCTTACAGCGTCACCTCGTCGCCGTATTCCGGGCGGAAAATTCTGCTGTCGGGAAGACGCTTTTCCAAAAGAGAACGGAACGTCTCGGACGAACGGGATTCGCCGTGTACCACAAAAACGTTTTTCGGCGGGATGGGAATGGCACCGACCCATTTTAAGAGCTCTGTCTGGTCGGCATGCCCGGAAATCCCGCGGATTGTCGCAACCTCTGCCTTGACCGCAACGATCTGTCCGTTGATCCGGACCCGTTTGTTCCCCTCGACGATCTGCCGGCCCAGCGTTCCGGCGGCCTGGTAGCCGCAAAAGAGGACCATGTTCCGCCGGAAACCGATATGGTTTGCCAG
Source organism: uncultured Planctomycetota bacterium (assembly GCA_900321495.1). Taxonomy (GTDB): domain Bacteria; phylum Planctomycetota; class Planctomycetia; order Pirellulales; family Thermoguttaceae; genus RUG695. Next base: position 2,314 of record ONWH01000046.1, on the reverse strand, counting down.
ATGGTGCTTGATCCGTCCGGCGTTGCACATCCCCGCGCTCGAAAGGATCAGTCCCGGCCCTTCAATGTCGTTAAGGGTCATCGACTGCTCTTTCGTGGTGAGGAAATGGAAGTTGCTCACCTCGGCGCGGGACTCGTAACGGCGGAGCGTCTCTTCGTCAAAACATTCGCGGTGACGCAGAAATATCTTCGACGCCTCGACCGCCATCGGGCTGTCGAGCCAGATCGGCACATCTTTCGGCATCCGTCCCTCAGCCTGAAGAGAACCGAACCGATAGATCATCTCCTGGGCGCGTTCGACGGCAAAGACCGGCATCAGAATCAGACCGCGCCGCTCGACTACGCGGTGAATCGCCACGGCGAGCTGGTCGTTCACCTCATCAATCGGTTCCGAACTTCGATCGCCGTAGGTTGATTCGATAAAAAGCGCGTCGACCGGCGAATCAGGCTCGGTGAAGTAGGCGGGATCGCGGAGAATCGGACGATCCGGCCGCCCCAAGTCCCCCGAAAAGAGAAGGCGTTTTGTCACACCGTTGTCATCGGCAACCACCTCGATAAAGCTGGAACCGAGAACATGGCCCGCCTCGCGCAGGGTAACCGAAACGTTCGGCGCGATTTTCGTCTCTTTGTCATAGTCGATCACCGAAAAGAGGGCGACCGTCTTTTCAACGTCATCCTGCGTGTACAGGGGGCGAACCGGATGGGGTGGAGTCCGCTTTTCCTTGGCGTGCCGCTTCTGCTTAAAGAGCGCGTCTTCTTCCTGAATATGCGCCGAATCTCGGAGGATCAATTTCGCCAGGTCGAGCGTGGCGGACGTGCCGTAAATCTTCCCCCGGAATCCGTCCAGAAAGAGTTTCGGCAGAAGACCGCAATGGTCAAGATGCGCGTGCGTCAGAAGAACTGCGTCGATATCTTTCGCCGGTTCGGGACACGGTTCCCAGTTCCGGCTGAGCAGGTCGTGTCCCTGCGTCATGCCGCAGTCGACCAAAAAACGAAAACCCCCTGTCTCAACAAAATGTCTCGAACCGGTAACATTCCCGTTCGCGCCTAAGAATCGTATTCTCATAGGGATCCTTTCATGGTCTTATGGGCAATTCCAAGCAAGACCGACTTTCCGGTCCGCCTAAGCGTACAGGATCATTCTATAGGTTTTTTCCGCAAAATTCAAGCGCGATATCCTCCATCTTAACAAGCCCTGACTTTTTCCCGACAGGAACAGCGAAAAAACGATCGGGAAGGAAAAAGCCCATTTCCGCACCGTCTCTTGGTGCGTTATCCCTTCCCGGCAATTGACTCGCGCCGCACGGGAGATTAGAATACAGGATAGGGGAAATGCTCCGCATGAACGATCAAAAAAAACGCTCTATTTTAAACTGGATTCGCGCACTGCGCCCGGTCCCGCTCGCTCTGACGCTCGTTGCGGCAGCGTTCTTTTTTCCGGGCACGGCGGGGCAGCCGGCCCATATCGGTGCCCTGGCTGTTCGGGCGCGTCTCGAAGAGGGGGCCCGGGAATACCTGCGCCGAACGGCGGAAATCCTGGGGGACCGCTACGACGGCGCGTTCTACCGCGCGGCAATCGAGACACAAATAGGTCGTTATACCGAAACCCCGCTCCGGACCGAGTCGGACCCGCGCGCCTGTTTCGTGCTTTTGGCCGAGGAAGACGGATCCGGAGCGGCGGAGGCACTCGCCTTCTTAGACGAGTTCGATTCGGGAGATGCCAATCCGCCGTCCGACCTTTTCATGCTCGCCGAAAGTTTGGGCAATGCGCCGACAGCGCGTTTTTTCCTTTCTGAGCTGTCCGGCAATTCCCCGGTCTCCGCACAGGAGCGCAGCGGCCGCATCTGTCTCCCGGCGGAATTCATCCTCCTCTTTTCACTCGTCTCGCTCCTTGCCGCGGTGCTTGTTCCCGTCTCTCCCCTGACGGCGTTCGGAGAGGGATTTGCGGCGGTTGAAGAATTCTTCCGCCGACTCGCGCGGAGTCTTTTCGCGCCGTGCGGCATCCGCCATGCCGCAATCCGCGGGGGGGACAATTAGTTTTTCCTTCCCCTCGCTCACACGCCCCTCGAAGAAAAAAAGTGTATCGTTCTTCTCCTCTGACGTTTTGTACCTTCCGTCCTCTTTTTCTTTCCATATCGAAACGTCACGGAGAAATTGAAGTAATGAACCGTCAATCCAAACCGGGGTTTACCCTGGTCGAGCTTCTGGTGGTGATCGCCATCATCGGAATTCTGATCGGGCTTCTCCTTCCGGCGGTACAGGCGGCGCGGGAAGCCGCGCGCCGAATGAAATGCACCAACAACATCAAGCAGTGG
>ONWH01000336.1 GCA_900321495.1 uncultured Planctomycetota bacterium | reverse complement strand
GATGAGCGCAATGGCGGCGCCGGGGAACTCTTCCAGCGCCTCGGCGATGTCGGGACGGGGTTCCGCCCGGAGATTGTCGAACAGGTCACGGATCTGCTCCTGGGCGTGTTCATCGTCGTTACCGGCGCCCGTCATGACCGGGGCGAAGAGGTAGCCGTGCCGCTCGAAACAGAATGGCATGGCCAGATTGAAGGAACGGAGCGAAAGGAGACCCTTTTTGAGTCCTTCGACCTTTTCCGCGGGGATCGTGCCGAGCGGAACGGCGAAAAAGCCGTGCGCAGTCTCGTTTCCCGGTGTGATGACGAAGTAGATATCGTCGAGTCCGGCCTCTTTGTACGATTCACAGAGGGAATTGACTCCGGACAGGTACCCGGCGATCAGGAGGGGGAAACTCGCTTTTGCCTGTTTCGCCATTTTCGGGTCTTTGATGACCGAGTCGATCGTCTTGTTGGCGACTTTCACCACGACCTTGACCAGGGCGTTCAGGTCGGCGTTCCGGCAGCTGATACGGAGTATCGCCGGGGTCTCTTTGTTGACGAGCGGAGCCAGAGCGGAACTGTCGGCGCGCGCCGCGGCGGCGCCCAGGACCAGAAGGAAAACGGCGAGACACTTCGAAAACCGTGTGATGAAACGGCTCATGGAATTACACTCCTTTGTAACGGGCATTATGGAAGACGGTGTTATCCTACATCATTTCGCCCGCTCCTTCAATCCCTTTTTCGGCGGGAGCACGTCCAAAGCGCGGGGCTCCCTCCCGCGCCCAAGCCGTTCTTCCCGCGGGGCGGCGCGGTCCTACCGCTGTTCCGGAGGCTGGAACGGCGAGCCGGTGAGCATTTCAATGAACTTGACCGCCGATTCCGAAAAGACCTTGTGATGCCGGTAGATGATCCCGATCGGCCGGGTCATGCGGGGCGAGACAAGGGGAACAACCGCGATCTTTCCCCGCCCGGCGTCCGCCGAAACCGTCGGGTACGGAATGATACTGATTCCCAGGCCGATTTCGACCGCCTCTTTGATTGTCTCGACATTGTCGAATTCCATCACGATGTTGACGTACACCTTGCGGGTGCGCATGCACTGGTCGGTTTCACGGCGGATCACCAGGTCACGGCCGAACGCGATGAAGTCGGAACCGTGAAGATCTTCCATCTTCAGGGAGGGGCGTTTCGAAAGGGGGTGACCGGTCGGCAGGACGACCGCCATCTCTTCGGCGCGCAGCGGGATCACGTCGATATCAAGCGAGGCGACCGGATAGGACGTGATTCCCAGATCGACCTCGGAATCGAGAACCGATTCCTGGATCTTCTGCGGCGGCAGGTAGTCGAGCTTGATCTTCACCTTCGGGTAGTTCATCATGAAACGTTTCATGAACCGGCTCATTTCGTGCAGGCCGACCGAGTAGATCGCGGCGACCTTGATCTGCTCCTCGTCGCGGTTGCGCATCGTCCGGACGCGGTGAAGGACCGAGTCGTATGACTCGACAATCTGGCGGAACGTCTCGTAACAGATTTTTCCTTCCGGCGTGAGGCAGAAGGGACGGCTCGTCCGGTCGATCAGAGGCACGCCGATCTTCTCCTCGAGCCGCTGGACGGTCTGCGTCGCCGCCGACTGGCTGATCTGGTTGATTTCGGCGCCCCGGGAAAAGGACTGGTGCAGGGCGACATCACAGAAAACACGGAATGAATCAATTTTCATAATACGGCCGCTATAAGATCCTGTTCTTTGGTGTCAACGATTTCGGCTCGGCAGAACTCGCCGGGAGTCAGGCCGGAACCGGTGAGAAAGACAACGGGGTCAATATCGGGAGCGTCGGCTTCCGTCCGGCCGATGTAGAAGTCTTCGGCCTCGGTACCGTCGCTGTTGATAACGGGGGTGTCGACAAGAACATCGTATTGCCTGCCGATTTTCGCGCGCGCGTCTTCGGACGAGATGCGTGTTAAAACGCCGTAGAGGCGCGCGCGGCGTTCCTCCTTGACCGATTCGGGGAGCTGCCCTTCGAGTTCGGCGGCGCGTGTTCCCGCTTCGGCGGAATAGGCGAAGACCCCCGCCCGTTCGAACCGCCACTTCTCGGCGAACTCGAGAAGCTCCTCGAATGCGGCGTCGGTCTCGCCGGGGAACCCGGTGATGAACGTGGTGCGAAGGGTCAGATTCGGAATCTTTTCGCGCAGACGCCCCAGGAGCTCTTCGGTTTCGGACTTGCCGACCCGGCGGTTCATCTGCCTGAGGATGGCGTCGTTGCAGTGCTGCAGGGGCAGATCGACGTAGGGGAGGATTGCCGAGGCGCCGTC
>ONWH01000113.1 GCA_900321495.1 uncultured Planctomycetota bacterium | reverse complement strand
TGTCTGATCTTCGAACGCATTCGCCGCTTTTTTCTTCCGAGCTTCCGCCGACCTTTACCCGTCTTTTTGGTTCCCACTGTTGACCTCGTTTGTTAATGCAGATGTTTCAGTATGATGACAGGCGGAAGGCGCCTGCCCGTTCAAATAAATGACCCTAACAATATAACATAATCCTAGATGGGGGAAAGGGGGGAGGCTGCTGAGCGGCAGGCAAAAACTTTTCCCGGAATACCCGTTTTTTCAATTTCACTCTTCAGCCCCGCTGCCTCGTCCGGACCGGAAACGAGGGTGTAAAGCGCGGTTCCGCTCCCGGTCAGGCGGAACGGCGCCAGGGGACCGAGCGTTTCGAAACAGGTATCGAGCCTCGGCGAGATCCTTCGGGCGGTCGCCTCGAGCCGGTTGAAGAGGAGACCGGAGAGCTCTTCGGTCTCCGCTCCGCGGGCAAGGGCTCCGGCCAGCGGCGCGCTCGGGCGCGGTTTGTAACGCGGCTCGTCGTCGAGCGCGCGGTAGACCGCCGCGGTCGAAAGGCCGAACGGCGGCTTGAAAATGACAAAGTCAAGTTCGCGGGCGGCATCGAGCGGGCAGGTGACCTCTCCCCGGCCGAGTCCGAGCGCCGGACTCTTTTCGAAGAAGAGGGGGACATCGCTCCCCAGGCGTGCGGCGAGGCGTGTCAGTTCCTCGGTTGTCAGGCCCGGATTTCCGAGACGGTTCAGTCCGAACAGCGCGGCGGCGGCGTCGGACGACCCTCCGCCGAGTCCCGCTTCGGTCGGAATCCTTTTGGTCAGTTCGATTTCAACCGGCATGGCGTTTCCGCATGACTCGGCGAAAAGGTGATACGCTTTCACTGCCAGGTTATGTCCGTCGCCCGGGAGAGGAGCGGCCTTCGGCTCCCCCCGCGCATCGATGCAGGAGAGGACAACGGCTCTTTCCGAACCCGGACGCGCCCGAATGACGAGCTGGTCATACAAGGTGACCAGGGTGGTGACCGTCTCGACTTCGTGGTAGCCGTCAGGGCGGGTTCCGGTCACCTCAAAGAAGAGGTTTAGTTTTGCCGGGGCGTTGAGGAGAATTCGGGATGGGGAACTCATCGGGTTCTTTCCGGTGGGGAAAAAGTTGAGCCGGCGGGCAAAACGCGCCGGAACGAATCTCAAAGTTCGAACGGGAAAAAGAAAGCGCGCGTTGGAAAACGCGCGCTAAGCTGATCTTTCGGCGGGCCGGAAACGAACCGGCCGTAGCGTCTTTCCCGGCGAATCGTGCGGATGGCTTTCCGGGTGAACCGGAACAGACCCGCCGGCCGAAAGAAAAATTATTTGGCGGCAGCGGCCGGCTTGACCTGGACGCGCTTGGTGACCGCACCGCAGCGAAGGCACTGCGCGCAGATGCGGACCGTCTTGTTGGTGCCGTTTTCGGTGGTGATCCGAACGTTCTGGAGGTTCGGGCGGAACTCACGGCGGGTGATCCCGGTGACCTTGGTACCGACACCCTTGAGGCGCTTGGCACGCCCGCGGGTAGTCATCTGATTGCCGATCTGACGGCCTTTTCCACAAATTTCACAAATCCGCGACATGGTAATATCCCTTTTGGCTTAAAGGCGAATATTCTTGAAGTTAAGATACTTTCGGTAAATTATAGGGGGGTTTTATTAAACGGCAAGGGGGGAGAAAAACTCTTTTTCGATGAAAACGTCTCCGGTCACTCCCTGACGCGGTTCCGCCCGTCGACTTTAACGACTTTGGCGCGGTACCCGGTCAGGTCCGAGTCGGCGTAAAGACCGTAGGTGATGATCACCAGCACATCGCCGACAACGCCGGCACGGGCCGCAGGGCCGTTGAGCATGACCGTCCCGCTCCCCGCGGGCGCGGGGATGGCATAGGTGACCAGGCGCTGGCCGTTATTGACGTTCAGAACCTGGACCTGCTCGCCGGGAAGTATTTCCGCCGCCTCCAGAAGTTCGGAATCGATCGAGATGCTCCCTTCGTAGTTCAGGTCGCAGCCGGTCAGGGTGGCGCGGTGAATTTTTGATTTCAACATTGTTCGCAGCATGGTTGTCTCCCCAAAGGATGGCCGAACTTGAATGTCCGGGGTATTATACGCCTTTTTTTCCGTTCCGTAAGACCCCGAGTCATGTCCGGTTTTCCCCTTTTTTAAGGGGCCGGACCCGATTGACAATTTTTTGCGTCAGGGTAAATTGTTAAAAGTTCCCTATTGTGAAATGGGGATATCATTTTTCAGCGAGAGTTTATTTACAAGAAAGAGAGCTTGAATGCCGACCATTAACCAATTGGTTCGAAAGAACCGGAAGCAGCAGCACAGCTTCAGCAAATCTGTTGTTTTAGAGAAATGCTCGCAGAAGCGCGGCGTTTGTCTGTTAGTCCGTACCATGCAGCCCAAAAAGCCGAACTCGGCGCTTCGCCGTATT
>ONWH01000270.1 GCA_900321495.1 uncultured Planctomycetota bacterium | reverse complement strand
TCTCCTTTTTATTTTCGGGTTTGGTCTTTCGCTCGACATGAAACATGTCCGCACAGCCCTTGTCCTCGAAGACAAGGGGCCGCTGGCCGCGTCGCTTTACGGCGCCTTCGACTCGAGCGATTTTATCGACGTCGTCTGTTATCCCTCGCGCCGCGAGGCCGAAGCCGCGATCACCGACGCCGAAGTGCGCGCGGTTGTGGTAATTCCAAACGACTTTTCACGCCGAATCCGCCACGGGCAGCAGGCACAGATCCAGCTGATCACCGACGGATGCGAAACGAATACCGCCACCGTTTTGGAAGGATACATCACCGGTGCGGTCGCCGTCTGGATCCGTCATCAGGCCGACGATCTGCAGGTGAATCAGAATCCAGATCTGACGGTCATTTCACGCATCCGTTTCAACTCGGAAGTGAACACGCGCAACGCATTCATTCCGGGATCAATCGTGCTGATCATGGCGATCATCGGCATCCTTCTTACCGCTCTGGTCGTGGCGCGGGAATGGGAACGCGGAACCATGGAAGCGATGCTGGCGACCCCGATGCGCAAATCCGATATGTTTTTCGGAAAGCTGGTCCCGTATTACATTCTCGGCATGGGATCGATGGCGGTCTGCGTTGTTTTGAGCCGCTTCCTCTTTGACGTGCCGATGCGCGGTTCTCTTTTTGCCCTTTTTTTAACGGCCAGCGCTTTTCTGGCGGTGGCGCTGACCCAGGGCTTTTTTATTTCAACGGTCACCAAAAACCAGTATCTCGCCTCCATGGTCGCCCTCATTTTAAGTTTTCTGCCGAACTTTTTTCTGGCGGGCGTCATATTCGAAATTGATTCGATGCCGAAAGCGGTACAGGCCGTTTCCTACCTGTTTCCGGCCCGCTATTTTACGAGCTGCCTGCTGACCGCGTTCATGGTGGGGGACGTCTGGCCGCTCTATTTGCGTAATATGGCCGGGATGTTGCTGATAGGCGCTTTTTTTCTCGGAATGACGATCCGGGTAACGCCGAAACGGCTCGAATAGAACGTCGGAGTTTTTTATGATAAATTTACTTTGTCTGCGGCGCGGCTGCCGAAACGATTGCGAAAGATAGCGGTTCCGAAAATGTTCATCAACGTTCTTGCCCGAGTCGGTCGGCTGATTCTCAAGGAGATGCTTGCGACGCTCCGGGATCCCAAGGCCCGCATTGTTTTGGTGCTGCCGCCGATCATTCAGGTCTTTATTTTTTCCTATGCCATCACACAGGAGGTGCGGAACGCCCCCATGGCTGTCCTGAACCGCGACACCGGTATTGAAGGGGCCGCTCTTCTGAAATACATGGGGCGTCAGCCGACATTCCGCAACATGTTCCTCGTCAGAAACGAACAGGAAATCGATACGGCGATCGATCAGAGAAAAGCGACCGCCGTGATGGTCATTCCGCCCGATTTTACACGCCGTCTTGCCGATTCCTCACCCTGTCCGGCCCAGATCAACCTGATCCTTGACGGTCGGCGCCCGAACGCCTCGCCGATTCTCGCCGGTTACATCCAGCGGATCGTTCAAAATGCCCTTCTCGGTTCGCTGCGTGAAAAAGGCGGGCATCCGTCGGCAATTCCCGGAATCGATGTGGTAACGCGTCACTGGTTCAATCCGAACCTGATTCCCCGCCAGTCGTTCCTGCCGGGCCTGATCTGTATCCTGTGCGCGGTGGTCGGATTGAATCTCTCGGCACTGGCTATCGCGCGGGAACGGGAGCTCGGTACCTTTGAACAGCTTCTGGTTTCACCTCTTACGCTGCCCGAAATTCTTTTTGGGAAGGCTTTTACGGTTGTCTTTCTGACCTCGATGACCGCGGGAGTTTTAGTGGTGATCATTCACTTTTTCTTCGGCATTACGATTAAAAGTTCGCCGTTTCTTTTTGTCGTCTCGATCGAGACGTTCCTCCTCGCGATTGTCGGGGTCGGTCTCTTCGTCAGTTCCCTTTCGATGACTCAGCAGCAGGCAATCCTCGGCGCGATCCTTGTTCTTCCTCCCGCGACGATGCTTTCCGGATTTGCCACCCCAATCGAAAATATGCCCGGCTGGCTCCAGATGCTGACAGTCGCCAATCCGCTCCGCTGGTTTCTGATTATCGTCAAGGGCCTTTTTATGCGGGGCATGTCGGCAGCCGCGGTCTGCGAGAATTTGATTCCGCTTTTTGTCATTTCGGCGGTAACGCTCACCTCGGCGGCGTATATGTTCCGAAAGCGGATGGAATAATAATACCGCCGTTCCGGTGACATGCCGGCAGATTTTCGTTTCTCTTCCGAACGGAACGGAATAGCGGCTCCTGACGTTTTTGTTATGGGCACATTGATGAATATCCGGTTCAAACCAGCGCGGCGGCGGGTATGCGGTTTCCGCCTGAGCCGGAATGGTGAAGCGTGTGACACGCACCCTATAGAGCGGATGCCTTCATGCCGGGTGAAGGGGTCCGCTGAAACGGGTACACCGCAGTCTTGGGATCGTGATTCTTATCACCGCGCAGTCAACGGCAAAACGGGGGTATCGCACCAGGGCCTGTTCTGTTATTGACATATGTCCGAAATGATGCTATTCTTTATTGTTGACATATGTCAGAAACGAGAGGCGCCTATGCCAAGAAAACAACGTTGCAGATGGATCGGCGGTTATCCGGATTGCTGGGAATTCTTCCCCGAGGAAACCGCAAGCAAAGAGCCGGTCATCATGAGTCTGGACGAGTTTGAAACGATTCGCCTGCTCGACCGCGAAGGGATGACCCAAGAGCAGTGTGCCGAACGAATGGGAGTGGCGCGTTCCACCGTAACCGCCATCTACGACAGCGCGCGCCGTAAAATGGCAGAGGCTCTTGTGGACGGGAAACACCTCCTGATCCGCGGCGGGAATTACCGGCTCAAAGATCAGGGAACAGAACGCATCATCCAGAAAGGAACGGACAGTATGAGAATTGCAGTAACCTATGAAAACGGAGAGATCTTCCAGCATTTCGGTCACACCGGGCAGTTCAAGTTTTATGACGTGGAAGAAGGCAAAATTGTCACCGAACAGATCGTAAACACCAATGGCAGCGGCCACGGCGCGCTGGCCGGTTTTCTGAAAGCCGCGCAGGTCGATTCTCTGATTTGCGGCGGTATCGGCATGGGAGCGCGAAATGCATTGGTGGAAGCCGGGATCAAACTCTACGGCGGCGTGTCCGGTTCGGCTGACAGCGCGGCTCAGGCGCTGACGGCGGGAACGCTTCAATATGACCCGAACGTCCAATGCGGTCATCACGGGAATCACCACGGCGAAGGCCACAGTTGCAGCGGTCATCACGGCGAGGGACACCGGTGCGGGCATTGTCACGGCGATCAGCAGCAGGAAAGCTGAAATCACCGAAACAGACGACGGTCCTGACGATAGTTTCATCATTCCGGGCGAAGAAGTCCGTTAAGAAAGGTTTGCCTCAGTGAGACGATATCATGGAATTAAAAGATTTTCTTGAAAAAATGGATACAGGCGAGGAGATCGAAGCGGGATCGGAATACCACCTGTTCATGCATGGCCTTTCCCAGGAAGCGCTGCGTATCACGATGGAGATGAACAATGCCTATCATACTCCGGAAGAACTGGTGGAGCTGATGCGGAAGCTGACTGGTCAGCCGGATTTGCCCTCATTTGTACTTTTTCCACCGTTCTATACGGACTGCGGGAAGAACATCCACTTCGGTCATAATGTGTTCATCAATTCAGGCTGCCGATTCCAAGATCAGGGGGGCGTTTGGATCGGGGATAACGCGCTGATCGGGCACAATGCGGTCCTGGCGACGCTAAACCACAATCCCGACCCGGAAAAGCGCGGGAACCTGATTCCTTCCCGCATCGTGATCGGCAAAGATGTCTGGCTTGGGGCCAATGTGACGGTGCTGCCCGGTGTGACCATCGGAGACGGTGCAATCATCGCTGCGGGAGCGGTGGTAACAAAGGATGTCCCGGCCAGTACTGTCGCCGCCGGAGTTCCGGCGAAAACCATAAAAAGAATAGGAGAATGAAATGAGTAAGGTGCTTGTGATCACAACCAGTCTGCGGGCAAGGAGCAATTCAGACCGATTGGCGGAGGAGCTGGTCCGCGGCGCAAAGGACGCGGGGCATGATGTTGAGTGCATCAGCCTGAAGAAAAAGGATATTCGGTTCTGCATCGGGTGCCTCGCCTGTCAGAAGACGCAGAAATGCGTTATCAAGGACGATGCCGTCGAGATTGCTGAAAAGGTCAAGAATGCGGATGCGCTCGTATTCGTCACGCCGATTTATTACTACGAAATGAGCGGACAGATGAAGACACTCCTGGATCGTATGAATCCGCTGTATCCGTCCGATTATAAGTTCCGCAAAGTGTATATGCTCTCCACAGCTACGGAAGATGAAGACTATGTCCCCGAAAAAGCCGTCAGCGGATTACAGGGCTGGGTCGACTGCTTTGAAAAGGCGGAGCTTGCAGACTCGCTGTTCTGCGGCGGCATCTCCGATGCGGGTGAAGCAGACGGAAAACAAGAGGAACAGCATGAGGCGTATCGGTTCGGCAAAGCGTTGGAATAAGCAAGCAACCGTCTGTATTGTCTTTCCGCTTCTGTTTGTTCTTTGCGCCTGCGCAAAAAAAGAGGCACCAGAACCTATGTCAGCAACCGATACCGGTTCAACCGGTGTCGTTAAGCGAGATGCGGCACTTTCTGCGGGTTCCGAGAGCACTGAAACGGAGGCGGAACCGCCTGCAGAGCATAAAAGCCAACAGATCACGACAACGAAGGATGTTCCGATG
>ONWH01000112.1 GCA_900321495.1 uncultured Planctomycetota bacterium | reverse complement strand
CGACGTCGGAACCGACGCGGCGTTCCAAAGCCTCGCCGATCGGTATCCCGCCGCCGCGCTCTGCCAGTGGGAAGCCCTCCCTCCCGGTTTCGCCGGCTTTCTGGCCGATTATGTGAAAAACGGCGGCCGGCTTCTCCTGACCGGGGAAAAGCTCCCTCCCCTCTTCGACGGGGAGCTGAAAGATGCCGTGTGGCAGAACTGCGGTCCCGGCGGCGCGCTGAGATCCTGCGCCTTCGGCAAGGGGCTGGTCGTCGTCTATCCGCAGGATTTTTCCGAACAGTATTACAGGGATCCGGACGCGGAAACGCGCGATCTGATCGGAGAGGCGATGCGCCTGGTTCTCCCCGAACCGGCGGTCACGGCCGAAGGCTCGCATGAGGTCGACGTCTCGCTCCGCCGCACCGCCGACGGGAAACTGACGGTTCATCTGGTCAACATTTCCGGCCCCCACCGCACCGATCCGTTCTTCAACGACATTCAGCCGGTCGGCCCGCTCACCGTCCGTGTCAAAACCGATAGGGCTCCCGGATCGGTCCGGCTCGAACCGGACGCCCGTCCCCTCCCGTTCGAACGGGGCGAAGACGGATTCGTCACGGTCGCCATTGACCGAATCGGAATCTACGATATCCTGGTAATCGACTAGGCGCAACACAGACCGCGTCGGCGATATCCGTCAAAAGCGGGGCGCTCCAAGGCGCCCCGCGCCTGTTTTTTGAGGGGCGCCAAAGAGTGCCGCAAAAGGACCGTCATGGCAAAGATTGTATTGGGAACCGTTTTTCTTCTGATCTGTTCCAACGCGTTCATGACCTACGCCTGGTACGGGCATCTGAAGTTTCTGAAAGGAAGTTTCTGGTTCTGGGCGGTACTGATCAGCTGGGGAATCGCCTTTTTTGAATATATGCTCCAGGTTCCAGCCAACCGGCTCGGCGCACGCGCCCTTTCGGTTCCGCAGCTGAAGATCATCCAGGAGGTGATCGCCCTTTCGGTCTTTATCCCTTTCTCGATTTTTGTATTAAAACAGAAAGTCTCGCTGAACTACCTCTGGGCCTGTCTCTGCGTTCTGGGCGCGGTCTTTTTCGTCTTTCGGGATTAGGCGCCGGTACGGTTCAGAGGGAGAGAATGTACTCGGTCAGGTCGTCGAGCTCTTCCGGCGAAAGGGCGTCGAGCCGGCCGTCGCGGTTGGCGTGTTTCCCCTCGATGAGCATTTCGCGCACCGTGAGCCAGTGGCCGGTACTCAGATAGGGCGCGGTCCGCCAGACCTCGATCAGGGTCGGCGTGTCGAACCGGATGCGCGGCTCCTTGAAGTCCTGCGATCCGGTCGCGTGCATCGAAAGATCGGTAAAGAGCGGTTCGGGATGGCACGAGGCGCAGCGGGTCCGGGAGCTTTCGAACAGGACCCTGCCGCGCCGAGCCGCGGGGCTCAGCCCGCCGTCCCGCAGACGCGGACTCGGTACCGGCCGGAGCGATTTCAGGTACTCGTCGACGGCGCAGTAGTCCTCTTCCGGCAGGGAGCTGAAAAGGATATGAACGACTCCGGCGCGCACCGCGGTTTCGGCGTCGGCGCGGACCCCGGTTATCATCGAGGGGGGTGTCTCGTGCGCGTAGAGAAGGCTCTTGGTGTTTTTCGGGTTCCCGACCCCGTCGTTTTCCAGATCCCAGCTCAGCGCGTCGGCGCGCCCGTCCGGATGGCAGGTGACGCAGCTCTGCCAGTGTTCCTGGCAGTAGAGCGCGTCGCTGAAAAGGTATTCCCCCCGCCGAACGGTACTGTCGGCCGGCTTCGGGCCGAGCCGCCGGAACGCGCGGGTAAATTCCACTCCCGGTCTCGGCGAAAAATCGGGGAGCGGAACCCACCCGCCGGACCGGTTCCCGCCCTTCGCCGCGGCCTCTTCGGCACGGTCAAGATCGGGCGGCTCGGGTACCGCGCGCGGGTCGAGATACGGTTCCCCGAACGGAGGCGCAGCCGAAAGGGTCACCTTCCCGACCGCGTCGTCGAAATAGCCGCAGACCCAGACGGTCTCTCCCCGCGCCGCCAGGCGGCGCGTGCCGCGCAGGCCGAGACTGACCCGGTACCTGAGCGGATCGGCCGACTTGGCCGATCCGTCGGCCGGGCCTTCCCCCAGACGCGCGCGGATAATCTCCATCAGGCTCTCAACCGAAAGAAAGAGAACCTCGCCGCTGCCGGCAAGGGCGACCGCGATATATTTCCCCTCCCGATCCCACGAGATTCCCCACGGATTCGGCGCGCCGCGGTAGGTGTCGTCGAGGTAGACCATCTCGACAAACTTCTTCGCGTGTATATCGACGATCGAAACGATGTTGTGAACGATCCACCCGTCGATCACCTGGCTGGTCACGGTATGGTAGTTGGCGTTGGTCCCGGTCACGGCGGCGAACCGGCCGTCCGGAGAAATATCGAGGTCATAGAGGTTCGCGGTTCCGTTATGGAGGTCGATCGGGGTGATTTCGCCCGATTCCAGGTCGATCAGCCGGACGCGGGACGTAATGAACGCGGCGTCGGCCCGCTGTTCGGGAAGGAGATTCGCCGCCGCGAGCGTTTTCCCGTCCGGAGTGATCTTCATCGCCATCGGTTCCCGCCCGGCGTCGAATGTGCGCAGGACCTCACCCGTCCCGCCGTCGAGCTCCCGGATCAGCCCGGCGAACCGGTCGGCGACGTAAACGGTCAGTCTCCCTTCCCGCATCAGCGCCGCGGCGCACGACGGGGAGTGCCCGGCCGGAAACGACTTCTCGATTTCGGGCGGAACGGGCCGCCCCGCTTCGTCCCGGACGCGGACCAAGAGAAGTTTCCCTTCCCCGACACCGCCGACGACGGCGATCCGCGTCCGGTCGGGAGTAAAGGCCATGCGGACCGGCTCGACCGGCAGCGGCAGAACCTCGTCGGCCGCCCCGTCCCGCTCCGAAAGACGGCGGAGACGCGCCGCGCCCGCTTCGAGCAGATAGACCGCCCCGTCCCGGTCGGCCAGAATGTCGCAGGGGGAAAGATAGGCGGGTTCCCCGCCCGGAATCGGCCGGACAAGCGCCGTCAGAAGGAAACAGAGGAAGAGGACTCGCGGCATTTTTCCGTTTCGCAGGATCGGTCGGACAACAATCCCCCCGGCATTCCCCGCCCCGAATTATCCCCGCGGAAAGGGGGAATGTCAAGACGCGCCGCCCGCCGCGCACCCGCCGCCGGGACGGGAAGCGGATCCGGCGGCGGGCGCGGAGCGGTATAGACTCAAAACCAAGTCATGCTATAATGGAGTCGGTCCGAAAACTCTCGCCGGGTCAAAAGGATTGACCGTACGCTTCGGCCGTAAGATCAGATGTTGAGGAGATCATGAGTCAGCTCTATAAGCTCGCTTGTCCGTGCGGGAAAGAACACCCGGTCGAAGCCTCCCAGGCGGGGCGGTCCATCGAGTGCGCGTGCGGAAACCGGCTCAATATCCCCTCCATGCTCAAAATCAGGCGTCTCCCCCTCTGGGACGGGGAGCCGGCCGCCGAACCGGCCGCGCCCGCCGGGACGGAAGCCCCGGCGGCTGCCGAAAAGTGCGCCGCGCCCGTTCCCGAAAAGACGGCGGCTCCGGCGCCCGCCGCTCCGGCCGCGGCGCGCAAAGCGAAACTTCCCGCCGCGCGCAAAGGGCTGGCGATCGCCGGCACGCTCGGCTTTTTCCTCTTTACCGCGCTCCTCATCCGCACCGGCGTGAAGCCGCCCCAGCTGATCGACGTTCTCAACATTCAGCGTTACTATGTCAACGACGGAAAACTGATCCAGCGCGACTCGAACCCGATCGAAGCGTCGGACGCCTACTTCTTCATCACGAAAGACAGCTACGTTGTCAACGACGCGGCCATCGACCTGATGACCCCGGCCTATGCTGTGGAGTACTTCGACTACCTGAAAACCGGGCTCAGCCTGAGCGACAACTTCTACGACAAATACGATTCCCTGATCATCCGGCGCCGGATCATGATGGCGTTCTTCGCGATCCTCGCCGGTCTCTCGCTGGCCGCGGCGGCCGTTCCGCTCTTCCTTTCAAAAGAACAGAAGACGGTCGGCGCGGCACGGGGATCCGATTGGAAATCCTGAACCGTGGTTCGTCTCACATAGAAAGTAAAGGAGCTGCAAAGTGGATTCGCCTAAAGTCAAACGCGCGCTTTTGAGTGTCAGCGACAAAATGGGTATCGCCGATTTCGCCAAAGGTCTGGCTTCGGCCGGCGTCGAACTCTTCAGTACCGGGGGCACGAAACGCCACCTCGAAGAGAACGGCATTCCGGTTAAGGACATCACCGACTACACCGGGTTCCCCGAAATGATGGACGGCCGGCTCAAGACGCTCCATCCGAAGGTTCACGGCGGGATCCTCTGCCGCCGCGACAATCCCGACGACATGAACTCGGCCAAAGAGCACGGGATCGAGCCGTTCGAGCTGATCATCGTCAACCTCTATCCGTTCGAAATGACAGTCGCCAAGGAGGGGGTGACCGACGAGGAAGCGATCGAGAACATCGATATCGGCGGGCCGACGATGGTCCGCGCCGCCGCCAAAAACCACGAGTTCTGCACCATCGTGACCAGTCCGAGCCAGTACGCCGAAGTCCTCGAACAGATCGAGACGAACGGCTGCACCACCCTGGCGATGCGCCGCCGCCTGGCGAAAGACGCCTTCTCGATGACCGCCGCATACGACACCGCCATTTCGCAGTACTTCATCAGCCGGAGCGAAAATCCCGAATTCCCCGAACGGCTGACCTCGACCCTCCAGCGGAAGATGATCCTCCGTTACGGCGAGAACCCGCATCAGCGCGCGGCGCTCTACATCGACGGCAAGTCGAAGACGGCGAGCGTCGTAGCGGCCCGCCAGCTCAACGGAAAGGAACTTTCGTATAACAACCTTCTCGATCTGGACGCCGCACTCGGCCTGGTCCGCTCGTTCAGGGAACCGGCGGTCGCCGTTCTGAAACACAGCAATCCCTGCGGGGCGGCGATCGGCAAAGACCTGGACGAGGCGCTCCGCAAGGCGATGGCGGGCGATCCGATGTCGGCGTTCGGCGGG
>ONWH01000260.1 GCA_900321495.1 uncultured Planctomycetota bacterium | reverse complement strand
GGTCAGGGCGAAGAAGCCCGCCGAGGCCAAGGCGCCGGTCAAGGCGAAGAAGCCCGCCGGAGCCAAAGCGCCGGTCAAGGTGAAGAAGTCCGCCGAAGCCAAAGCGCCGGTCAAGGCGAAGAAGCCCGCCGAGGCCAAAGCGCCGGTCAAGGCGAAGAAGCCCGCCGAAGCCAAAGCGCCGGTCAAGGCGAAGAAGCCCGCCGAAGCCAAGGCCCCGGTCAAGGTAAAGAAGTCCGCTGCGGCGAAATCGCCGGTCAAGGCGAAGAAGCCCGCTCCCAAACCGGCGGCGAAAGCCCCGGTCCAGAGAACTCTCTTTGCCAAGGGGAACGCCGGGAAGAAGAGCGGCGGCAAGAAGAAATAGAATTCGAACCAACACATAAACAGATACCAAGGAGTTTTTTATGTCAGGGCATTCCCACTGGGCAGGCATTAAACACAAGAAAGCGCTGGTCGACGCCAAACGGGGCAAGCTTTGGAGCAAACTCGCCAAGGCGATCATCGTCGCGGCGAAACACGGCGGGGGAGACCCGGCGAACAACATTCGCCTGCGTACCGCCATCGAAGAGGCGAAAGCCGTCTCGCTGCCGAAAGACAACATCGCCCGCGCGATCAAGCGGGGAACCGGCGAAGGGGAACCGGTCGAATTCGAAGAACTCCTCTATGAAGGCTACGGACCGAACGGCGTGGCGGTGATGGCGGCGAGTCTGACGGACAACCGGAACCGGACCGCTCCGGAAATCCGCAAGATCTTTGAAGTTCACGGCGGGAAACTCGGCGCGACCGGGTGTGTCGGCTGGAACTTCGATAAAAAAGGCGTCTTCTTCATCCCGAAGGATCAGATCGACGAAGAGAAACTGATGGAGATCGTCCTTGAGGCGGGAGCCGACGACATCGAAGAACAGGGAGAGGGATTCCAGGTCACCTGTTCGCCCGACGTGTACGACACGGTGGCCGAGGCGATCGAGGCAGGCGGCCTCCATCCGGAAAGTTCCGAAATCACGATGGTGCCGCGCGATACGGTCGATATCACCGACGTGACCGCCGCGCGCGCGGTAATGCGTCTGCTCGACGCGCTCGACGAGCATGAGGATATTCAGACGGTCTCCTCGAACGTCAATATCCCCGACGAAATCATGGAGAAACTCGAAGAGGAATAGAATCCGTGCCGGCAGCCGACTCCGCAAGCCGCATCGCTTCTCCGTCCTCTTCCGAATCGGTTTCCTATACCGGTCCGCTTCCGGGCGCCCTCATCGCCGCGGCCGCCGGCATTCTCCTGAATGCGATACTGGCTCCCCCGATCCTCTTCTGGGGGAGCCTTTTTCTTTGCGCTTTTTTCCTCTTTGCCGCAGGGACCGCGGCGCGCATGCATGACATCATTCCCCGGCACCGGAAAGCGGTCCTCTTTTGCGGCGTCATGCTCGGCGTCTTTTCCTTCTACGGGCTTTGGCATCAGATCACCTGGTCGTATTACCCGAAAGACGAGATCGGGCTGAAGATTCCCGCAGGGAGCATGCCCGCCGAAATCGAAGGGGTCGTTCGGACCACGCCGGTCTTTTACGAAAGCGCGTTCGACGAGTCGGGCGGGATAACCCTTTTCGAGATCAAGGCGGTTCGATTCCGGAACATGGGACGATGGACCCGGTGCAGCGGCGCGGTCAGCGTCCGCGGCAAAGGGGACCTGACCGGTTTCCGGATCGGAGAAGCGGTCAACGTGACCGGGAAGATCGCGCATATCCGCGGACCGGAAAATCCGGGCGAAATCGACCGCGCGGCGCGCGCCCGCGCGCGCCGCATTCTGACCATGGTCAGCGGCGCGTCCGTCCGAACGACTCGGCGGACCGCCGGAATGCCGCGCTATACAATCCTTGCCGGGGCCGAGCGGGTCCGTCTGGCGGCGCGCGGCGTTTTTATGCGGCGTCTTTCCCCGCAAAACGGCGCGATCGCCTCGGCGGTCATCCTGGGCCTTCAGAGCGATCTGGACGATGAGACGCTCGAAATTTTCCGGCAGACGGGGACTTCGCATCTGATTTCGGTTTCCGGCCTGCACGTTTCGATCGCGGCGCTCTTTCTCTTCCTGGCGATACGGGCTCTGCGCCTTCCCAACACCGTCCGCGCCCTTCTCGCCGCGGGAGCGGTCCTGGCGTATGTCCTCCTGGCGGGAGCGCGGGCTCCGGCCATCCGCGCGGCGGTTCTTTTTTGGATCCTGTGCCTGTCGATCCTCTTCCGCCGAAAAACGTCGTTCCTCCATTCTTTCGTCGTTTCGGCACTGGTGATCCTGCTGATCAGCCCGGCGAACCTCTTTCTGCCGGGAGTCCATTTTTCGTTCCTGGCGACCGGCGTTTTCCTCTGGATTTTTCTGCCGGACAACAGACCGAACAGGCCGGTCACCCTCCGGCAGCGGATCCGCATCCGGCTTCACCTTCTCCATCTGCAATACAGGTCCCGGCCGCTGGCGGCGCTCCTTCTGCGGCTGGGCGAACGCCTCGGCGGCGGATTCTTCCGGATCATGGCCGCGTCGTTTTTGATTCAGCTGATCCTTCTTCCGGTCATTCTGACACACATTCACCTCTGCACGCCCCTTTCGTTTCTGATCAATCCGGTCATTTGGATTCCGTTCGAGCTGGCCCTCATTCTGGGGCTTTTCCTGCTGGCCGCCGGACAGGTCCCCCTTCTCGGCGGCGGGGCCGCGTGGCTCGCCGACAGGGCGTTTTCGCTCCTGGCCTGGTTTCTGGACACGGCGCGGCAGGTTCCCTTCGCCTGGTTCCGGATCCCCGGCCCGGCGCTCTGGTGGTCGCTCGGGTTCTATCTCCCCCTCATCTTCTGGACCCTCTTTCCGAAACACCGCCCCCGCCCGAAAGGGATTCTCCTCCTGGCATGCGTCTGGCTCGCTGTCGGCGCGGCGGCGGCCGGGATCGGTTCCGCAGTCACACACATGCACCGGCGTGTCGATCTCGAAATCCTGTCGGTCGGACACGGGGGCGCCGCCCTGATCTTCTTTCCGCAGGGAACGGTTCTGTATGACTGCGGCACGATGGGGGACGGCGCGCGTGCCGGCCGGGCAACCGCCTCGGCCCTCTTCGCCCGGGGCCGCTCTTCGATTGACCTGGTCCTCCTCTCCCATGCCGACGCCGACCATTACAACGGCCTGGAAGAGCTTCTGGACACGGTCCGCATCAGGCTCGTCATGACTCCGTCGAATTTCTTCCGAAAGGAGACTCCCTCCCTTACCCGTCTGCGGGAAGCGCTCGAAGAGAGGAATATCCCGATCCGCGATACCGGCGCGGGGGACAATCTGGCCCCCTACGGGTTCGAAGAGCTGACGGTGCTCCATCCGGGAAAAGGAACGGCCTCCGACGGCACAAACGCCTCGAGCCTGACGCTGAGCCTGGACCATCTCGGCCGGCGCGTCCTGCTGACCGGCGACCTCGACTCGCCGGAACTTCCCGGCTTCCTGAAAACGCCTCAGGCTCACTGCGACCTGATCACCATTCCGCATCACGGCGGCCGTTCCCGCTCCACCGAACCGCTTTTGAGACGGCTCACACCGGACTACGCCGCGGTGAGCGAAACCGCCGGACGCCTTTCCGCCGAAACGCTCAAAGAGTGGCAGACGTGGGATCCGAATCTTGCGGTTCTCTGTACCGGCAGCTGCGGCGCGGTCGAAGTCCGAATCGAAAAGGGGAAAGATGAGTCCCGGTTCACTCTGAAACCGTATCGGTATCCGGTTCGGTAGTTTCCGGCTCTTTTGTATATTTTTTCACATAGAGGCGCAGCGCGTGGAGCGTAACGCTGATCGCCTCGATCTCGCGGGGGGAATATTGGCGCAAAGGTTCGGTCCGCGGATTGTAAAACTGCGCCAGCGTGAGCGCCAGGTGATAGACCGACTTGCGGAGCGACTGTGAATTGACCGGCAGGCGCGCCGAACTGACCAGATGCCAGCGGAGGAGATGTCCGTTGACCAGGAGCATGTCCGCCGCGGAGCTGATCTTCTTCCCCGAAAGGAACCGTGTCTCGCGCAGTCCGGCATCGTTAAGCCCTTCGAGGGTACGGCGATGGACCGTCTTTAAGTTCTCGTCGATCCGGTCGGTCAG
>ONWH01000045.1 GCA_900321495.1 uncultured Planctomycetota bacterium | reverse complement strand
CGGCGTACCAGCGGGCGGTCCGATTCACCTCTTCTTGGAGATCCGCCGCGGGCCGGAAGCCAAGGAGCCTCTGCGCCTTTCCGGAATCGCAGATCCAGGGGCCGCCGAGCGCCTCGCGCGCCTTGTCCAGGTCGAGCGGAACATGCCGCCCGCACCGTTTAAAGATTTCGGCAACCGCGGCGTACCCCAAAAGGACGAGGGGGGGGCAGCGGAGAACCGGCGTCCGTTTCCGGCCGACAGCGCGGCCGAGCATCTTGCCGAAGACCGCGAACTTGTAGTTTTCGGGATAGGAGGCGAAATAGATTCCGCGTCCCTGATTTTCGGGGTCTTTGGGATCGGGGTCGGCGGGAAGGCGTTCTCCCGATTCGGCCGCCTTGATCAAGAGGGTGACCAGATCCTGCACGTAGACGTAGGAAAAGGGACGTTCGGCATAGCCGGGGACCCAGAAGCAGGGGGAACATTTCGCGATCCGGAAGAGGGGGAGCGTGGCGACATCCCCTTCGCCGAAGACGATGGCCGGGCGGAGGATGGTGATCGGAAACTCACCGGCATAGGCGCGGAGTTCCTTCTCTCCGGCGAGTTTGCTTTTCCCGTAGGGGGAGAAGGGGACCGGTTCGTCCTCTTCAACCAGACAGCGGTATTTCTCCCCTCCGGAACGTTCGGCTTTCGGGAGTTTCTTTCCGGCGCCGGCGGCCGCCTGTGACGAGACCGAAACGAGCGTGGGTTTCGGCCCGCTGTATTCGCTGATCGCCCGGGCGATGTTCCGGCATCCATCCCGATTGACGTCCATGAACGCTTCGAGCGTGTTGGCGCTGATCACTCCGGCAATATGAAAGACGGTATCGGTCCCGTCAATGCCGCGGCGCAGCGCGTCGATATCACGGACATCCCCTTCGATGAACTCGACGCCGAGCTCTTCGAGCGCGGCTCGGCGTGAGCTTTTGCGCACCAGACAGCGGACCGAAATGCCCTCGCTTTTCAGCCGGGTAACCAACTGAAGTCCGACGAATCCGCTCGCGCCTGTAACAAAGACTTTCTGCATCGGCAAAACTTCCCCTTGCCGGTGTTTTCAATTTGCGTTTTCTTCTTCTTGTGCGTTCTCTTCCGGTTCACCGAGTTTTTCGGCGAGGTAGGCACGCACGTTATCAAGGTCGTCAATCGTCTCGACCGTCCCTTCCGGCCCGACCAGCACTTTTGTTCCGGGGGGAAGCGCGGCGAGCGATTCCGGAAGGACATCGAGTTCGGCGTCTTTCGAAAGCGGAAGCGAGAGAACCGGCCAGGTCATCTCCAGAACGTCAACGGCGCGGGCGACCGCTTCGGCGTTATCGTCGGTGTTGATCCCGACAATTTCAAACCCTTTCGGGCTGAAATCCCGGTAGAGGGAGGTGAGATCTTCGAGCATTTCGAAATACCCCTGGTCTTTGGCCGACCAGACATCGATCAGGTAATACTTTCCGGCGAGCGAGGCGGACGAGAATTTGGCGTTCTCCCCTCCGATTTCTACCCCGTCGATCGTGATCGGTTTTCCCTGGAGTTCCGCCAGATCGAGCATGCTTTTGAGGTTCGAGGCGACCTGGGCGGCCATCGGGTTTTCGGAGGCCTCGGCCGCGGCGATCAGCTCTTTGTAGACGCGCTGGGCGAGGTCAGGTTCGCTGTTGTTCTTGCCGATCGTGTCGATCGTTTCCTTGATGTTCCCGACCAGGAAGCCGAGAATCGGCGTTTCGCCCATTTTTTCCTTGATCTTTTCGATTACCGCGTCGAAGTCGGCAATCGAACCGCCGTTTTCGGCGATGTTCCGGATCTGGCCGATGTAAAGCGCGCCCCAGCCGCTCTGGACCAGGCGTTCGAGCCCTTCGACTTCGGCGGTCTCGTTGAGGGTCTTTTCCAGGATGTCGCTATACGACGGGTCGGTCTGGACCTGCATCATCAGGACTTGGAGTTTGACCGTCAGAAGGCGGGTTTTCGTCTCCTCGCTCACATCGCCGGCCAGCTCCGCGTCGAGGTAGTCGAGCATCTCTTTGGCGGCGGCGGGATCCTGCTGAACCTTGAGCATGTAACCCTGAATTTTCAGGCCGGTCATCTGCTTTTTGAGTGTCTCGGACGGGTTGTCGGCCAGGTTTCTGTCGGCGAACTCGAAGATCGCGTCAATGTTGGCCGGATCTTCCTGAGCCTTCTGGACCAGGTTCGTCGCCTTGACGGCGTAACCCATCGATTTCAGGTCTTCCGAATCCTCTTTGAGGAGTTTGTCGGCGACGGTGTCGAGTTTGGCGAGGTTTTCGGGGGTCATCTGCGGACCGGCGCCCGGCATCACGGAACTCGAGGCGGCCATCAGCGACTGAAGCCGCATCTGGTAGAACGCCTGACGTGTATCGGGCGAAAGGGGCCCGGCGAGCACTTCATCGAAATACGCGTCCACTTCGGCGTCTTTCGATTCGTCCCCCTGCGAGGCGAGGAGGAGCGAGGCGAGTTTGAGTTCCTGGGCCTTTTCGCGGACCCGCTGGCTGATTTCGGCATCGGCGATGTAGCCGTTGAGGAATTCGGTGAACTCGGATATCTTCGATTCGTCGGCCTGCCCGCGCTGCCCGCGCGAGAAGGCTTCCTGCGCTTTCAGTTCGAGCCCGAAGACCTGGAGCTCCTCGGAATCTTTGTTCGCGAGGACTTCTTCGGTCAGTTCGGCGATCTTGTCGAGCGCGGCCGGATCGCCCTGCGCGCCGGTGGCGATTGCCTGGAGCTTCACCTGATACGCCTGAATTTTTTCTTCGTCGGTCTTGGCGCTTGCGAGCATGTCGCTGACCATCTTGTCGAGTTCTTCGGCGGCGCCCTCTTCGCCCATCCGGGCGGCGACCGAGTAGGCGACCACTTTCAGCTCGGTCGCCTGGGCCCGCTGCTCATCGGTGGCCGATTCATCGGCGAGGACCTTGTCGGCGACTTCTTTGTAGATCGACGAGATTTTTCGGATCATCTCGACCATTTCGTCTTCGGTCTTCGGCTGGGGGAGTTTCTGTTCGATCCCCTCGACGAAGGCGAGAAGTTCGGCCGGAGTGGCGTTTTCGGGAACTTTCAGCTCGGGAATCTCCATCTCCGCCGCTTCGGCCTCGACGGCTTCTTCAAGAACGGCGACATCGCTCAGCTGGTCGGTGAGCGCTTCGGCCTGGTCATCCTGCGCGGCGGCAAGGCCGAAACTCAAAAAGAGCGCGGCGGCTCCGCCGAAAAAGATTGTGGTCAGTTTGGACATTGTTACCTCGGTTGTCTTATGGAAATAAACAGGTTAATCATCGCGGGGGTATTCGGTTCAACCCGAACGCGGTATATTTTACCCAAACGTCATAAAAATAACAGAGAAATATTGCGGTTTTTCCGAAATTTCTTAAAATTATGCGGAACATTCCCCTTTTCCGGGGAGCTTCTGTTCTTTCCGAGACAAGCCGCATGAAAGATTCCGCAATGCTCCGGTCCCCCTTCCTCTTCCCGGAACCGCTTCCGGCCGATCAGCCTCTCCTTTACCGCGAATCGGGCGAGAAGGCGTACATTCTCCTCAACCGCCCGGGTAGGTGCAACGCGTTTTCCCTCCCTCTCCTGGAAGAGTTTCGCCGCCGCCTCATCAGCCTGGAGGGGCGGAACGACTTGCGCGCCGTTTTGATCGCCGGGGCGGGGAACCACTTTTCGTCGGGACTCGACCTGGCCGAGGCCGTCCGGAAAGAGACCGTTTCCGTCGACCTTGCCGACCCTTTTCCCCTGACCGTGTTGCTCATCGAAAAGGGTTTTGACTTCTTTTCCGGAAGAAGAAAAGGGGGGACGGTGTGCGGCGTGCCGTGTGGATTCCGGATGCCGTGGCTGGTTGCGGAGATATTTCTCCGGCTGGCAGCTCTTCCGCAGGTTGTGATCGCCGCAGGGCGCGGAAGCGCCTGCGGAGGAGGCGGGGGTCTTCTCGCCTCGTGCGATATCGTGCTGGCCGAACCGAGTATTCGGTTTGGGTTCCCGGAATGCCGGCGCGGAATCGCTCCGACCCTCCTCCACCCGTTTCTGGAACGGCGCGTTCCTTCCCGGGGCCTTTATCCGGCTTTGCTGACCGGAAGCGCTGTCGGCGCGTCCGAGGCGCTCCGTCTGGGACTGGTCGACCGGCTCGTATCCGACGGAGAGGCCGCCGAGCGGGCCGAACAGACCGCCGACGAAGTCCTTGCCGGTGACAGGGAACGGGTTCGCGAGACGAAGAGGATCTTCCGCGCCCCGGACCGGGCGTTCTTCGAAGAGGCCGCCGACGGACTTGCGCGGCATTGGGAGAGCTGGAACGAGCCGTCCGCCGCCGAAGGAGTCGCCGCCTTTCTCGAAAAACGCATCCCCCGCCGGTAAGTTTTTCCGGCGCGCGGGTTCGGGGGAATTTTCCGTTTTCGGCAAAAAATACGGCAAATCCCCCCTTGTTGAACCGGCCGTTTTCGGTAACATATCTGGGGCAAACAGAGGCGATTCCGGTCGTGCTTTCCCGTTGCCTTTACCGGCCGGGGGGGTCCTTGACTGATCGGTCAATCCCTCTATACTAAGCAAAACTGCTTTTAGCCGGAGGAGTTCCCCCTCTGTCAAAAGACGGGGCCGACCGGTCCGGCGCAGTTCCGCTAGTGTAGCTCAATTGGCAGAGCAGTTGATTTGTAATCAACAGGTTGAGGGTTCAAGTCCCCCCACTAGCTCTGCTGAGCAGAGAACATTGAAATTCGGTTGCACGCATACTTTGGGGGAATTCCCGAGCGGTCAAAGGGGGCAGACTGTAAATCTGTTGTCAACGACTTCGGAGGTTCGAATCCTCCTTCCCCCATTTCATTTTTTTTGCTGCGGGTGTAGCTCAATGGTAGAGCCACAGCCTTCCAAGCTGAAAACGAGGGTTCGATTCCCTTCACCCGCTTCGGATGAACGGATTCAACCATTTCCCCGGTTCACGGACGGCCGGGCGCGGCGGTTTTCCGCCGCGGTTCTCTATGCGAAATCCGCCGCTTGTCGCGGCGATTGTAGCGTACCGCTGGGCCGGACAAGGGGTGATCGTCCAGCTGGCGGTTTTGCTTTCCGTCAAACGATAAGCTGCTGTAGCTCAGTCGGTAGAGCGCGTCCTTGGTAAGGACGAGGTCATGAGTCCGAATCTCATCAGCAGCTTTTTTTATCGTTTCGTGCAGAGAGTTATAATCGAGTAGTTTTTCAAGGATCACCCCGACTGCCTTACCCAGGAGATTACTGAAAATGGCAAAGGAAGTTTTCGAAAGGACTAAGCCCCACGTTAACGTTGGTACCATCGGTCACATTGACCATGGCAAGACGACGCTGACCGCCGCGATCCTCGCTGTTCAGGCCGCCAAAGGGCTCGCCAAAACCAAGTCTTACGCCGATATCGCCAAGGGCGGTACCGTCCGTGACGCCAGCAAGACGGTCACGATCGCGGTTGCGCACGTTGAGTACGAAACCCCGACCCGTCACTACGCTCACATCGACTGCCCCGGTCACGCCGACTTCATCAAGAACATGATCACCGGTGCGGCCCAGATGGACGGCGCGATCCTCGTCGTTTCCGCCGCCGACGGCCCGATGCCGCAGACGCGCGAGCACGTCCTTCTCGCCCGTCAGGTCAACGTTCCGAAGCTGGTCGTCTTCCTCAACAAGTGCGACCTCATGCCCGATGAAGAACTTCTCTCTCTGGTCGAGATGGAAGTCAGCGAACTTCTGGAATCGTACGGTTTCAATGATGTCCGCATCGTCCGCGGCAGCGCTCTTCCGGCCGTCAACAACCCGACCGATCCCGAAGCGAGCGCCTGCATCACCGAGCTGATGGACGCGATCGACACCGAAATTCCCGAACCGCAGCGTGAACAGGACAAGCCGTTCCTGATGGCTGTCGAAGACGTCTTCTCGATCGAAGGCCGCGGTACCGTCGCGACCGGCCGTATCGAACGCGGCGTCATCAAGATGGGTGACGAAGTCGAAATCGTCGGTCTGGGTGAATCCCGCAAGACCGTCTGCACCGGCGTTGAAATGTTCAACAAAACCCTCGAATCCGGTATGGCCGGCGACAACGTCGGGCTTCTTCTCCGCGGTATCAAGCGCGAAGAAATCCAGCGCGGTCAGGTTCTTGCCAAGCCGGGCAGCATCACCCCGCACGTTGAATTCGAATCCGAAGTCTACGTCCTGTCGAAGGAAGAAGGCGGCCGCGCGACTCCGTTCTTCAGCGGTTACCGTCCGCAGTTCTACTTCCGGACGACCGACGTTACCGGTACCATCACCCTGATGGGCGATGTCAAGATGTGTATGCCGGGTGACAACGTTAAGCTGCACGTTGAACTGATCAACCCCATCGCCATGGAAGAAAACGTCCGTTTTGCTATCCGTGAAGGCGGCCGTACCGTCGGTTCCGGCGTTGTGACGAAGATCATCCGTTAATTCGCTTCCCAAAGACGGCGCGGCATACAATTTGCCGTGCCGGCCCAGGGGAGTAGT
Organism: uncultured Planctomycetota bacterium; assembly: GCA_900321495.1. Classification (GTDB taxonomy): domain Bacteria; phylum Planctomycetota; class Planctomycetia; order Pirellulales; family Thermoguttaceae; genus RUG695. The sequence goes on along the minus strand of ONWH01000045.1, from coordinate 835 downwards.
TTAGTGGTAGAACTGCGGTCTCCAAAACCGCTGGTGGGGGTCCGATTCCCTCCTCCCCTGTTAACTTAGTTACCTGAATTCAACCGGCTTTAAGGAGTCCAACATGGCTGGGGCCATCGCGACAGGATTGAAAACGCTTTTCAGCACGAAGCTGTACAAGCCCTCGCTGGGTAAAATTGCCAGGCGTTCGACGTTCGGGGGGCTTGCCGTTCTCTTCATGGCCGGCGCGTGGGCGACCTACCACGAAAACCTCTACAACGACCTGCGCACCAGCGCGGTCGTCGGGGGCGTTCTCTTCCTGGTCGGCTGCTGGATTTCGTTCCGCGCGGTCCATCTCCCCTCCTTTGCCGAATTTCTGATTTCGGTCGAGGCGGAGATGCGCAAGGTCTCCTGGCCGTCGGCCAAAGAGCTGAAGGTGACAACCTACGTTGTGCTGGTGATGATGGCGCTCTTTATTCTCCTCATCTTCTGCTACGACGTGGCTTTCCGCATGGTATTCAGCGGTCTTGATTTTATCCTTAAACATATCGGTCTGGGGTAATACCGATGGCTGAAACGGAAAAGAAACTCTCCGACGACATTAAAGCGCGGCAGTCCGATGCCGCCGGCAGCGAAGCCTCCGCGCAGGACGACGATTTTGTCATCGCCCCGCGCGATTGGTATATTCTGAAAGTTCAGGTTAACCGCGAAGAGTCAATCAAAAAACGGCTTCAAGAGCGTGTTAACATGCTGAAACTGGATAACTACGTTACCGACATTCTCGTTCCGAAAGAGACCATCTCGGTTGTCAAGAACGGGAAGAAGCGTGAGATCGGCCGGCTCCTCTATCCCGGTT
>ONWH01000040.1 GCA_900321495.1 uncultured Planctomycetota bacterium | reverse complement strand
TCTGCCACGACCTGAGCGACACGTATGTCTGGGTTCTGGACGACAACGGCCGGCCGCGCAAACAGCTGATCGAAATCGGCGGCGAATTCGATCCGGCGATGCGCCTGGTCACCAAGGGGCTGACCGGCGGCGAAACGTATATCGTCGACGGAATTCAGCAGGTTCGGAGCGGCTGTCTGATCCAGGACGCCGACGCGCAGCCAAAACAGACCGACGCCGCCCCGCCCGCATCCGACGCTTCCGCCGCGTCCGATCAACAGTCCGCCCAGTAATCCCGCAGGAGGAGTGAGCCGATGTTTTCCCGATTCTTTATAGACCGGCCGATTTTCTCCTGCGTCATCTCGATGATGATACTGGTGGCCGGAATCGTCGCATTTGTCAAACTTCCCGTCGCGCAATTTCCCGACATTGTGCCGCCGGTCGTCGTCGTGACCGCCAACTATCCCGGCGCCAGTCCCGAGACGCTGAACGAGACGGTCGCCATTCCGATCGAACAGCAGGTCAACGGCGTCGACAACATGATCTACATGAATTCGACGCTCAGCAGCGACGGAACCTATACGCTCAACATTTCCTTCGAAGTCGGCACCGACCCCGACATGGCGACGGTTCTGGTACAGAACCGCGTGGCGCTCGCCGAACCGACGCTGCCCGAAGACGTCAAACGGCTCGGCGTTTCGACGATGAAACGCTCGACCAACATTCTGGGAATGTACGTGCTGCACGAAAAGCCCCGCTACGACGAAAACGGCAAACGTCTGCCGAACGAAAAGAGCGACTTGTATTTAAGCAACTACGCCTCGATCTTTCTGAAAGACCGTCTCGCGCGCGTACCGGGCGTCGGAAGCGCCACGGTGATGGACGCCAAAGACTACTCGATGCGCATCTGGCTCAACCCGGACATTCTCGCCGAACGGAACATTTCGGTACAGGAAGTCGCCGCCATCATTCAGGAGCAGAACGTTCAGGTCGCCTCGGGAAAACTCGGCGCCGATCCGGTTCCGGACGGACAGATGCTCTCCCTGATGGTGACGACGCAGGGGCGTCTTTCGGAGGTCGAGGAATTTGAAAATCTCGTGGTGCGCACCGACGAGCGGGGGCGCGTCCTGAAACTGAAAGATCTCGGCAAGATCGAGCTGGCGCGCTACAGCTACGGGATGCAGTCGATGTTCGACGGGCAGCCCGCCGCGACGATCGCCATCTATCAGCTTCCGAGCGCCAATGCCGTCGCGGTCGCCGAAAACGTCAAAAACGTGCTCGAAGAGATGCGTCCGGAACTCGAAGAGAACAACCTGGAAGTCACTTCCGGCTACGACGCGACCCTTTTCGTAACCGCGTCGATCCACGAAGTCCTCGAAACGCTCTACCTGGCGGTTCTGATCGTGATCGCGGTCGTGTATATCTTCTTGCAGGACTGGCGCGCGGCCCTGATCCCGACCCTCGTCATTCCGGTCTCCCTGGTCGGGTGTTTCTTTCTGATGATGCTCTTCGGATTCTCGATCAACACGCTGACCACCTTCGGTCTGGTTCTGGTGATCGGGATCGTCGTCGACGACGCGATCGTGGTCGTCGAAAACACGCAGCGCATCCTGAACATGCACCCGGAACTGTCGCCGAACGAGGCCGCCAAGAAGTCGATGTCCGAAGTGACCGGTCCGATCCTGGCGACGACCTGCGTTCTCTGTTCGGTCTTCATTCCGACCACGTTCGTCGGAGGCATGGTCGGCCAGCTCTACACGCAGTTCGCGCTGACCATCGCCGGGGCGGTGATGATTTCGGCGCTCTGCGCGCTGACCATCTCGCCCGCGCTCTGCGCCATCTTCCTCCGGAGCGAATCGGGAAAGAAAAAGTTCTTTCTGTTCCGTCTCTTTAACTGGTTCTTCGGCGGATTCCAGTCGGCCTACGGCGGGTGCGTCGGGAAGGCGGTTCGCATTCCGGTCATCGTTCTTCTGCTCTGGGGCGCGCTGGTCGCCGTGCTGAGCTGGGGAATGAAAGTCATGCCGCACGGCTTCCTGCCGAACGAAGATCAGGGGGTTCTCTTTATCGACGCGCGACTGCCCGACGCTTCTTCGCTTCAGAGGACCGGCGAAGTCGCCGAAAAGATCCAGAAGATTGTCGAGCCCCTGTCCGGAAAAAAGACCAATCTGCTCGTCACCGGCTATTCGATGCTTGACGGTTTTTCCTCGACGAACACATTGCTGGGCGTGATCCAGCTCGCCCCGTGGGAGACGCGGGGACCGGAACTCCACGCCGACGTTCTCCAGGCGAAACTGATGCGCGAGTTCGCCGCCAAGATACCCGAGGCACAAGTCCTTGTCTATCAGCCGCCGGCCATTATGGGAATCGGCAACTCGAGCGGTCTGGAGTGCCAGCTCCTCGACCGGCGCGGCGCGGGAAACAACGCGCTGTACGAGGCGATGACGCAGGAATCCGACACCTGCATGAAAACCGGACTGTTCGCCGCGACGATGTCGTCGTTCCGCCCGACGGTTCCGCAGATTTACATTGACATTGACCGCGAAAAAGCGAAGCGCATGGGGATTCAGTTAAACGAACTGTTCGCCTCGCTCCAGGCCTATCTCGGTTCGGCGTACGTCAACGACTTCAATCAATTCGAGCGTGTGTTCCGCGTGGTGATGCAGGCCGACGGCGAACACCGCCAGAAGACCGAACAGATCATGAACCTCCCCTTCCTCAACGGGAAAGGAGAACGCGTGCCGCTCCGCGCGCTGGCCACGGTCAGCGAAACGGTCGGTCCTCAGGCGCTCACCCGCTTTAACATGAGCGCCTCGACGCTCATTTCCGCCTATCCGATGCCGGGAATCTCGTCCGGCACGGGAATGGCGGCGATGGAAAAAGCCGCCGAATCGCTTCCCGAAGGGTTCAAAGTCGAATGGTCCGGAATGTCGTATCAGGAGAAGCAGACCGGCGCCACGATCATGGTGGTCTTCGTCCTGGCGCTGATCTTCGGGTTCCTGACCCTCGCCGCGCAATACGAGAGCTGGTCGGCGCCGCTTATCATCATGATGGCGGTTCCGCTCGGCGTCTCGGGCGCGATCGCGGCGGTGGCGCTCGCCGGGCTCGACATTAACATCTACACGCAAATCGGGCTGATCCTGATGGTCGGTCTTTCGGCGAAAAACGCCATTCTGATCACCGAAGTCGCGCGCGACAATCATCTGAAAGACGGAATGGGGATCATCGAATCGGCGACCGCCGCCGGCCGGCAGCGGCTCCGCCCGATCATCATGACTTCGTTCGCGTTCATCTTGGGCGTGATACCGCTGGCCGTTGCGACCGGCGCGGGCGCGCGCGGGCGCAACGCGATCGGAATCGCCGTCTGCGGCGGGATGCTTGAGGAGACGATGGTCGGAATTCTGGTGACCCCGGTTCTGTTCGTCCTGCTGACGAGAATTTCCGAATTCGGAATGAAAATCTTCCGCCGAATCCTTGGCGGCGGCAAGGCGTAACCGCGTCAAAACAACACGTCCGTCCCCGAAAAAGCGGCGGCGGGGGGGTCCCCCGCCGCCGCTTTTAACACGTAACCGCGCAAATCCTAATAGAGGGGTTTCAGCGGAATGAGGGTGATATTCCTGAACCAGACTTTGTCGCCGTGATCCTGCAGGAAGAAACGGCTCCGGGGATTCTGCCCGAACTGCGGCGAATCGGCGAATTTGCTCTTGGCGACCCCTTCGTTCCACTGGGGAGAATTGACCAGAACCGAAACAATCCGCCTGCCGTTAAGCCAATGTTCGATGTGGTTCCCTTTCACGACGATTTTGGCGTGGTTATACTCTTCCTTCTTGAAGATCTCCCGGACGCCGGATGCGGGAATGACGTCGTACAGAGCGGCGGTATCGTGCAGATCCCCGTGATCCTGCCCTTCGGGATCAAGAATCTGATACTCACAGCCGAGGAAATCCCCGTCCTGCTCCCAGAGCCTGTATTTCACGCCGCTGTTGGCGCCGCGCGCCGCCTTGAAATCGAATTCGAGAATGAAGTTATCGAACTCCCCGGCGGTGTAGAGGCTCCCCGCGCCGTTTTCGGCGCGGCAGATCGCGCCGTCCTGAACCTGCCAGCCGGGATTCGGCGCTTCCCCCCTCGCGTTCGTCCATCCGGTCAGGTCGGTTCCGTTAAAGAGGGAAACCGGCTCGCCGAGCTCGTAGTAGACCGGCGCGGGACAGACCGCCGCCGGCGCGGCGGAGACCGCGCTTCCGGACGCGGGAGGGCAGACGCCGTCCCGCGCCGGCGCGCCGTAATAGCCGGCCGCGCCGCCGTAAGGAGCTGTGCCGCGATAGGCGCCCGATCCGCGGTAGACGGGAACCTCGCTGTACGCTTTGCCGAACGGGTGGGGAACACCACCTTCCCTTCCGAATGAGCCGCCGTAACCGAACGCGGAAACCGCGGCGCCGAAAATCAGAAACGGGGTCAGGAGAAGAAGGGGAAAACTCTTTCTTTTCATCTTGGTACTGTCTGTCTTGGGTGGAGCTGAATCGTTAAAGCTTATCTCTTTTATCTATCTTAATCAAACACCGCGAAAAATCTACCCCTTTTGCCGCCTCTCTTTTCGGGGTAGAATGAGGCCGGCGGGATTCTTCACTCAAGGCGGTCTCCCCCGACGGATGTTTATGTTCACCTCTAACGAAGTTCAAGTCATGCAAGAGAAAAACGGCGGCACGAAAATCGACTGGCGGCAGCTCTGGGAAATTGCCGCGAAACACCAGCGCTTCATCCTCACCTCGCATGTCCGGCCCGACGGCGATTCGCTCGGCAGCCAGCTGGCGATGGCGGCGGCGCTGGAAGCGCTCGGAAAAGAGACCCTCCTTCTGAACCAGGACCGCGTTCCCCATTCCCTGACATTCCTCGACCCGGGGGGGAAGATCCGCGTACTCGATGAGCTGACCCCGGCGGAAAAGGATTTCGCGGAGAACGCCGACTGCCACGTCATCCTCGATCTGAGTTCCTGGTCCCAGCTGGGACGCGTCGCGGACCTCTACCGCGAGGGGAAGCGCGAAAAGGTGATTATCGACCATCACAAATCGAACAAAGACCTTCCGGGAACCTATTTCCTCGACCCGGACGCGGAAGCGACCGGCCGGCTCGTCTTTGAGGCGCTCGAAGCGTCGGGCGTGCCGATGACCCCGTCAACCGCGTTTGCCCTGATGACCGCGATCGCGACCGACACCGGCTGGTTCCGGTTCAGTTCCGTCAGCGACCGCACCTATGAAATCGCCGCCGAACTTGTCCGCCGCGGCGTGAATCCGGCACAGCTTTATAAGCTGATCTACGAGCAGGAGACGCTGGGCCGGATCCGCCTGATCGGCCGGGCGCTGGCGAATGCCGAACGGTTCATGGACGGGAAGATATTCCTCACCTCGCTGCGAAACGCCGACTTCGAAGCCGCCGGCGCGCGCCGGAGCGACAGTGAGGACATCGTCAACGAGCTGTTGAAGATCAAGGATTCCGAACAGGCGATCATCATGGTCGAACAGGAATCGGGGACGTTCAAG
>ONWH01000042.1 GCA_900321495.1 uncultured Planctomycetota bacterium | reverse complement strand
GCGGTCAACATTTCGGACCTCTACCTGTTTCCGGACGGGAAGTACAATCCCGACGTTCTCTACGACGCGGTCCATCCGAACGGGGTCGGCTGCGCCCTCTGGGGCGAACGGCTCAATCCGCTCGTCGAAAAGCTCCTGAAAGAATACGACGCCGAGGAGTAACCGTTTCCCGTGTTCCGCTCGTTCCTCTTCAACTGGCTTTCGGCCCAATACAGCCGGGAGGTAAAGAGCCAGCTCTACGAGGCCGCCGCCGAAGCCCTGCGCGGCGCGGCGGCCGGCAGTGAGTCCGAAACGGACGTCCGCGCCGATATCGGTCTGGTCTTCGCGCGCGGCGCGGAGTACGGCTCTCTTCTCGACCGGCTCGAAGAGGCCGAAACGACGAAAGGGAATAATCTGAAATTCACCCGGGGGCGGTACGGGAAAACGCGCCTTGCGATCGTCGAGACCGGCGATCGGGCGGGCGCGGTACGGGAAGGAACCCTGGCGCTCCTCCAGGTCTTTCAGCCCCGGCGCGTGATCGCCGCGGGATTCGCCGCGGCGCTCGTGCCGGAAATCAAACGGGGAAGCCTCTTCATTCCGTTTCGGATCACCGGTTCCGACGGGACCGAAATCAGTCTGGCGCCGGAACGGCTCGAATCCCCCGGCGGGGCAATGCCGGCGGAAGACGGTCCGTTTGAAACCGCCCCCCTCGTCTCGGTTCAGACTCTCCCGGCCGAACCGGACGCCCGGAGCGAACTGGCCCGGCGGACCGGCGCGGCGCTGGCCGACACTTCGGCCCTGCAGGCCGCCGCGGTCTGCCGCGAATCCTCCGCTCCCTGTCTGGTGGTCAAGGCGGTGGCAGCCGAGCAGGCCGACCGTCCTCCGGCCGACCTGCGCCGCGCCGCCGAAGCGGGAAAGACGAGCACCGCGCGGCGTCTCGGCGCTCTTTTCGGCACGTTCACGAACCGGCCGTCGAGCCTCCTCGACATCTACAAGGTAAAAGAGCGGGAACTCGAAACCGCCGAGACGCTCGCCGAGGCGCTCATTCGGATCATCGCCGCGTCGGCCGAACCGGCATGTCCCGAACCGCCGCAATCCGAATAGCACGTTCCAAGCAGGAATCCGACCGATGAGCCGACTCCCGGAAAGAACCAAACCGCTCGACCGCGGCCGATCGTTTCTCGGCGCCGCGGCGATGGGGATGTTCATGCTGGCGAGCCGCTGTCTGGGACTTCTGCGCGACATCAACACGGCTTCGGTCATGGGCCTTTCCGGATCGCTGGCGATGGACGCCTTCGCCTGCGCGTTCCGGGTGCCGAACATCGCCCGGCGTTTCTTCGAAGAGGGAATCTTCGGGCTCACCTTCATTCCGGTCTTTTCGCAATACCTGAAAACCGACCGGCGGGCCGCGCGCCGTCTGGCGGCGCGCTATCTCGCCGACGGCCTTCTCCTCGGCCTGGGCGCCGCGCTCTTTCTGGAACTGACTGCGGCTGGGGCGTGGCTGATCTTCCGGCCGGCCGAGGGAAAACTCTGGTACAACATTCTCAGGTTCGGGTCGCTGATGTTCCCCTACCTGGTCTTCGTCGTTCCCGCCGCTCAGGCGGCGGCGGTTCTCCAGGGACTCGGCCGGTTCCGCATGGCGGGTTTCATGCCTCTGCTCTTCAACCTGATCTGGCTGGCGGTACTCTATTTCGTCTCGCCGCTGGGGATCTACCTTCCGATGAAGATCGCACCGTGCACCCTTTCCGTTCTGGGCGTTTCGGCGGCGACCCTCCATCCCGCCGGGCGGGGCGCGGTTCTCTCCCTTTCAATCGCGGGAATCTCGGCAGTACAGTTCCTCACCCTCCTGGCCTATCTGCGGTGGCTGCGCCGCCGCGCCGGGGAGACATCCCCGTTCTTCGCCTCTTTCGTCTCTCCCGAAAAGATCCGGGAAATCCGCACGGCGCTGCGCGCGGTCTGGCGCCGTCTGGCGCCGGTGGCGCTGGTCATCTTCTTCCTGCAGCTGAACATGCTCCTGGCGACGCTCCTGGCCGTCCTCTTTTCGGGTTCCAGCGTCCCCCTCTTTTCGGCGGTTCCCGGAGTCGACGCCCTCTTCGCCGGAACGACCGGGCGGGGCGCGGCCTCGGCGCTCTATTTCGGGGAACGCCTCTATGAATTCCCCCTTTCGCTGGTCGGAGTCACCGTCGGCACGGCGTTCTATCCCCTCCTCTCCCGCCGGGCGCTCGAAAAGGACCGCTCCGGATACGCCGTCGATTTCACCGCGGCGCTCCGCCTGGTCGTTCTCCTGGCGATCCCTTCCGGCATCGGCCTGGCCCTTCTGGCCAACCCCCTTTCGAACCTCTTCTTCGCCCACGGCGCGGCGTCGGCCGCCGACTCGGCGCGGATCGCGCGAATCACCTTCTGTTTCGCCTGCGGAGTTCCGGCGTTCTGCCTGACCGCGTTTCTGAACCGGGCGCTGATGGCGATTTCGGATCTCAGAACCCCTCTCCTGGCCGGGATGATTTCGATACCCCTCTTCCTGGCAGCGGCGCTTTTAGGGGTCCATACGCTCGGCGAAGGGGGCCTGGCCCTGGCGGTCAGTCTCGCCTCATGGGGGCAGGCGGCGCTCCTTCTGCGCCGCGCCCGGCGCGAAATCTCTTCCGCGGAGTTCCGTCTGTTCACAAAGACGTTCCTCGCGTCGGCCGCCGCCTCGGCCGTCATGGGACTGGGAATCGCCGCCGAGCGGATCTTTCTGCACGGCTCGGCGCTCATTACACAGAAGATGCCGGTCACTTCGGCCTCGGCCGGACTGGCCGCCGATCTGGCCGCGGGAATCACCCTCTTTTTCCTGGTGATCCTCTTCCTCGACCCGGAATGGGGGAAAAAGGGCGTACGCCTTCTCGCCCGCAGGATTTTCGGCCGGAAAGAGCCTTCCGACCGTTAAAATAATGAAAATTTTTCATTTTTTGGCGGCCGAAGGGGTATAAACCGATAGCTGATTCACTTATAATGGACGGCAGTCCCCCGGGAGGGCGCATTCCCCGCCGGAGGGAGTTTCGTCCCGCAAAACATGAGGGAAATATCCAAAATGAAACGACGTGACATGATGAAAATCGCCGCCGGAGCGATGGTCGCCCCGCTGGTAGGGTTTACCCACGAAACGGGTACGGGCCGGCTCGAGGCTTCGACGGCATCAGAAAGAAAAGAGAGGACTTGTATGAAAAAGTACACCAATGCCGACTTCTACAAAAACGGCGTCTTCCAGCAGGACGTCGCGTTCCGCGCCTTCTATGACCTGTTCGAAGGTTTCGGCTACACGCTGGCCGACAAACTCCGGACATACAAAAACGGCGAGTTCTGGGTCGTCGATTTCGGTCTCGGCGATTTCGAAAACGTCGGGATGGGCGGTATCTTCTGGTACAACGACAAGGTCAACGGCTATTTCGGGCACGACATCTACCTCCTGCCGCACCAGATGATTCCGGAACATTACCATCTTCCCGCCGAAGGGCTCCAGGCGAAACACGAATCGTGGCTCGTCCGTGAGGGGAACATCTTCAATTTCGGCAAAGGGGGCGAGCTGACCGACCAGGTCAAGGCGATGCTTCCGAAGAGCCAGCTCGACGCCGGCGCGATCACCTGCTTCAATTTCGAGGAACTCCACGTCGGCGATCTGCGCAGCCTGACCGCTCTGGAAGACCGCCACTTCATGATGGGCGGCGAAAACGGCGCCATCGTCACCGAATTCGGGACCTATCACAGCATGGACGGTCTGCGGTTCACCAACACCAAAGCCGCGCTCGGCTGATTCCCAGGAGAGAGACAGACTATGAAAGACGGTTACAAGTTCAGCCACTGGGGCGTTCCGACCCAGGAAGAAAAAGACGGAATGACCTATCTCGCCGACATCAAAACCGCGATCACCGATTTTGCGGCGAGTCCGTTTGCGATCGAATGGCTCCGGTTCGATGACGATTCCCCGATGCCGGAACTGATTCAGAAGATGCCGCACGTGGCGTTTATCGTCGACGACATCAAAGCCGCGCTCGCAGAAGAGAAAGTGATCGTCGAACCGTTCCCGGTCGGGGAAAGCCTGACCTGCGCCTTCATCGACGGCGGCGGGTTCGCGGTCGAGCTGATGCAGTTCAAAAAATAATTCCGTTTCCGCCCCTTAAAAGGAGCCGCGCCGGAAGAGATCTTTTTCTCTTCCGGCGCGATTCCTTTTAACCGGTTCCGGCTTGTGTCCGTCCCAGCGCGGCGCTTAGCCGTTCTTCTGCGCGGCCCGGGCGAGCTCCTTCCCGGCGTCCCATGCCTGTCCGGCCTTTTCCCCCGCCGTATAATAGCCGTGCCCGAACGTATCAAAAATCAGCGCGCCAAGTTTGAGCGGATCGACCTTTCCGCTGTCCGAAAGAACCCTCTCGTCGGCGCTGACATTCCTGACGGTTCCGACAATCGCGAAAAGAGTCTCCGTCTCGGCCGCTTCGGCGAGTTCGCATTCCATCGTAACCGGAAACTCGGTGATGACGGGCGCGTTGACATAAGCGCTCTTTTCGGCATGGCAGCCGGACCCGGCAAACTTTTCGGGGACCCTGTTCCCCGAAACAATCCCCAGATAGTCCGCCGGACCGATATGCGCCTTGTCGGCGAGACTGACCGTAAACGCCTTCGTCCGCCGGATCGCTTTGGTTGTCGCGTGATTTTCGTCGAGGAAAAGCGCGATTTTATCGGTATCGCAGGGAACGCCCCACGCCGCGTTCATCGCCTGCACGGTTCCGTTTTCGTCATAGGCCGCCACAATCAGCACCGGCAGGGGAAACACGGCCGTCTGAACTCCCAAATTTTTCCGCATCATGACACCTCGCATCTGAAAAATTACCGCCGGTTCGGCGCGCTGTTCTGTTACGTTTTTTCCGTCTCTCATTCCACCTTGTAGAAATCCCACCGGTAGTCGCCGTTCGGCTCGGCGGTCAGAAGGCGGATCCCGTAGGGACGCTTATCGAAATTGGCCGACGTGGTTTCTCCGTTCATAACGAGCATCCCCTCGAAAGCGCGGACGATCGTCTCGTGCGTATGGCCGGCGAGCCAGAACCGGACGCCGCTTTCGGTCATTTTCACCAGCAGGTTCTTCCGCAGTTCGTTCTCGTTGGTGAGCACCGCCCACGAATCCCCTTCGTTCGGATAGGCGATATAGGGAGGAATGTGCGAAAGGACAATCGCGGGAATCCCGCGGGTTTTGACGTCGTCGAGTTCAGCGGCCAGCCACTCGTCCTGCGCGGCGGTCTCTTCCGGAGGAGATTCCCGCCAGAGCTGGGTATTGACGCAGATCAGCTTCCACCCGTTGATCAGGGCGCTCTGCCGGTCCGGACCGAAATCGTTCCGGTACCGGGTAAGCTTTTCGGGGGTCACCGGATCGGGAATATCGTGATTCCCCGGCGCGACGATCAGCTGCGGCTTGATCCGTTTCAGCCCGCTGACCATCTCGTCGACCGGATCGGAATAGCGGTGAATCAGATCGCCCAGAACCGTCACGACATCGGGATTCAGGTCGTTGATCAGGTCGATCGCCTTATGGAACCGGCCGAGACTCGGCCCGAATCCCTCTTCGCCGAACCCGAGCTGCGGGTCGCAGTACTGCACCAGCCGGAGCGTTTTCGCTTCAAGTGCCGGTGAGCGGGGCGCCTCGTCCGCCGAAAGGGCGGAAAGGGCCGCGGGAGCCAGTGCCGAAAGGCCAAGAGATTTCATGAATGTTCTGCGGGTAACCATTTCGCTGTCCTCCGGGATCGGTCAAATGCTGAAATCAAATCGGAATAACCGTCAGGAACCATTCTATCCCCGTTTCAGCCGGCGGTCAATCTTGCGGCCCCGCCGAAACGGGAGTTTTTCCCGCGGAAACCTTGATTTTTTTCGGATATGCCTTAGAATAAAAAAGGAGGTCTCTCACCGGCGGGAACCTCCTCTGTCAGGGACCGCAAGACCCCGCCGCAGTCAAGGATACCGAAAGTACCGATGTTCAAAAGAATTCATTTCTGGCTTCAAAACGCCCGCTGGCACAGCGTGATGCAGTCGGTTCTGCCGGCCGTTCTGGCGCTGATTCTCGTCGCGGGAGAAAAAGACTTTCACCTTCTCTATGGGATTTTGGCGGTCTTCGGCGTCTTTTTGGGGCATCTGGCGGCGAATCTCCTCGACGATTATTTCGATTTTTACTGCCAGTCACCCGAAGCGCGTGAAAAGCTTCTGACCGAGGGGAAACTCGCCCGCGGCATGAAATGCGCCTACCTGACCGGCGGGCAGACCACTCCGCGCCGCCTTTTCGGCGTGTCGGTCTTTCTCTGTGCGGTCCTGGTCCTGATCGGCGCCTTTCTCTTTCTTCGGCGCGGCTGGCCGATTCCCCTTTGCGCGGGC
>ONWH01000185.1 GCA_900321495.1 uncultured Planctomycetota bacterium | reverse complement strand
CCGGGAGGGAGGGCTTCCCACTGGCAGAGCGCGGCGGCGGGATACCGATCGGCGAGGCTTTGGAACGCCGCGTCGGTTCCGACGTCGAGCGAATACTGGTTGTCGAGAATGGCGTTGTTCAGGCCGCGGTGCCAGAGAAGCGCGTTGGGGAAGAGTCCTCCCCCCTGACGGTCGATTCGGTCGTAATGCGAGAAGGTCGGAATGATCAGAAAGACCTGGGGAACCGGTTCCGACCGGAAGCAGAACGGCTGCCGGGCGCGGCAGAAGCGGCCGATTTCGCCCATCTGCGAGACACGCTCGATATCAACGCTCCCGTCCCGGTTCTGCGGGTAGTAGTTCTGGAATCCGCCCCCCTGCGACAGGACGCACGCGGCCTCGCGCATCAGCTGGGGCGTCCCTTTCGGATGCCAGGGGCCTTTCGGATCGTCGGCCTTATGGGCGAAACTCCATGCCATCAGGTCCCACGGCTGATTTTGCGAGGCGATAAAACGGGCGGTCTGGCGGACGTCGTTGACACTGTTGCTGGGGGTGAAGTCGCCCGAAATGAAATTGACGCCGGCCGAAACGGGTTCGGGCATGTGGTCGGTGAACGCCCAGTTGCTGGCGATCTCAAAATCGGGCGCGGCCTCGTGCAGGATATCGACCCAATGGCGGAGCCGGTGGCGGAACGCGTCGCGGTGAAAATTCATCCACACGCTCCAGTTCGGCTCGTCTTTCGATTTCGGGACGGTTTCGAGTCCGGTCTCCTTTTTGAACGCCTCGACCGCCGCCTCGCCGTAGTCGGGCGCCGCCGCCCAGCATTCGCCGTCGACCCAGACGCCGTCGACGCCGTAATCGAGCGCGAGCTCCTTGAGCTGGGGAATCATCAGTTCATCGACGTAGCCGCCGAAAGGCGACGTCATGCTGGCGTTTCGGGAACCGTCGGCATTGACGCACGCCCACTCGGGATGAAGGGCGACGGCGCGGGAATCCCAGACGCCGGAATAGTGCATATAGAGGGAAACGCCCCGTTCGGCGGTCACACGCCGCCAGACACGCAGGGGGTCGCCGGTGATATTGAGACAGGGGTTCCCGACCTTGGTCGGGTAGCTCGAAATGCCGGGATGCCCTTTGCAGTCGATCTGGATGAAGTCTGGATTGACCGCGTCGAGGAACCGGCTGACCATCTCGTCGGTCGTGTTGGCGCCGACATGGTCGTTCAGGCCGCAGTGGAAATCGAGATGGATGCCGAAGAAGGCGTCTTTCCGTTTCAGGCGGGCCGGTTCATCGGCGGCGGCCAGCGCGGCGGTGCCGAGGACCAGCGCGAAAAGAAAGAGGGGTGAAAGGCGTTTCATGGGATGCTCCGGGGAGGGAAAAAAGGCGCGTCCGGAACCGAACGCGCCGATCAGTGCAGCGGAAGAAAAACGTCGGTCCGAAATGCTATTCCTTTTCGGAAAGGAAAACGAAGATTCCCTTCTTGTTGCTGACCAGGACGTCGGGCCGGCCGTCCTTGTTCATATCGCTCGTCCAGACCTGGGTGCCGACGCCGGAATCCTCGTCGATGATATGCGGAATGACTTCGGTTTCGTCCCCGGCGGGCCGGACTTCCCACCACATGAGGATGGCCGGGTCGTTCGGGTTGACGTCCCCCTTCGAGCCGTGCGCCCACCAGCGTTTGCCGGTCACGAAATCGGTGACGCCGTCCCCGTTGAAGTCGGCGGCCGCCATCGAGTGGAGCTGGCTGACCTTCGGGAAGAAGCCGTCGTCGGGATCGGCCGGAATCAGGACGTTCTTTTCGAACGTGATTTCGCCGTTATCGCCCCGGACCTGTTTGTACCACGCCAGACCGTACAGATGGCAGTGCAGCGGGGTGACCACGTCGTTCAGGCCGTCGCCGTTGACGTCCATGACGAGCATGTTCGACGCGGCGTCCGAAAACTTGAACGGGTGGAAGGTCCAGGGGACGTCGCGGTAGTTTTCGGGCTGTTCCCACCAGCCGTCCATTTCGAGGAGGTCGACCCGGCCGTCCCCGTTCAGGTCGCCGTGCCCGACCCCGTGGAAGAAGCAGAAATACTTCTCATTCTCGTCCGAGACCGGAATGAACTCCCACGGCTCGCCGGCCTTGGCCGGATCCCACTTGGCGAACCCGTACCAGCCGTTCTGGTTAAAGATGAGGTCGGCGCGGCCGTCCCCGTCGACATCGGCCCATTCCTGGGATTCGTTCCCGAGTTCCTTGATCGACTCGTGCTTGATCCACTCGCCGCCGGGCGTTTTCGGGTTCTCGTACCAGTAGCCCTGATGCCCGGGGAAGGGGCAGGCGATCACGTCGGTCCAGCCGTCGGCGTTGATGTCGTCGGCGAAATTGACGAACGAGTCGGAATAGCCTTCCGGATCGAAGTTTTCGCCCTCGTAGATCTTGTGGGAGACTTTGAAGTCGGGCCCTTCGTACCAGGCACCCCCGGCGACGAAATCGGTCACGCCGTCGTTGTTGAAATCGGCGGCGGCGGCCCCTTCGGAATTGAACTGGTTCGTTACGGTGATCTTCCTGAACTTCGGCTCGTAGCCCAGGACGGCGGCCGCAGCGAGAAGAAGAACGGTGACGGAGAAACAAAGTTTCGGCATGGCTGTCATGATTTTTCTAGGGTTTGAGGTAATATACGGTTCTTTCGGTCAGAGCTGCCTGATCCACTCGATCGCTTCTTTCTGCCACAGGTCCCAGCTTTCCCCCTGATAGCCGTTGAGCCCGTGCCCCCCGCTTTCGAGCTTCAGATAGACACACGGCCGGCCGAGCTCTTTCATCCGGTCGGCGAACATCTGGCTGTTTTCGGGCGGAACGACGGTATCGTCCTGCGCGTGGGCCAGAAAGACCGGGGGCGTCTGGTTCGAGACCTGCTTTTCGGAGGAGAAGAAGTCGATATCCTGCGGGGAAGGGTCGTCGCCCAGAAGTTCGCGCCGCGTTCCCGGATGGGTGAGGCCGCTCTGCATCGTGATGACCGGATAGATGAGGACCGCGAAATCGGGCCGGTACGAAACGGCGTCGATCGGATCTTCCGACTCGGGATCGCCGAACCCGAAATGGACCGCGGCGCTCGACGCGAGATG
>ONWH01000038.1 GCA_900321495.1 uncultured Planctomycetota bacterium | reverse complement strand
GGGAGTTCGCTCTTCATTTTGCGGAGGGTTTCCCGACGCTTGCGGCGGGCGTTGATTTCCTTTTTGCGTTCGCTGATAGACACCTGTTCTTCTCCTCTGTATGGATTTGTATGTTGGGGTTTGCCGGAACCGTGTGGAGAGAGGTCGGAATCCCGGCGGTACCGTTTTATTTTTTCGGGGCGGCCGAAGGGTGAGGGAAAAACCGCACCTTTCGACACAAGACTCTTCCCCATTTTAAATCTCTAGAAGTTATTGTCAATTCCCTCCCCGGGGGCGATTTTCTCACCCTTTTTGGCGGGGCGGCGGGGGCTTATTATTTTCCGTCTTGAGATATAATGGTGCAAGCGCCGCCCGCTTCTGTTTATCGCGGCACGCGACGGGCGCCGCAGCAGTCAGATATTGAGGTTATCCCATGACATCTCCGGACAACAGCGAGCTCTGGGAAGATTTTTCACCCACCCGTTATCTCATCCCGTTCCACGCGAAGCGTCAGCCGCATTTCTTTACCGATGTCCTGATCATCGGCGGCGGTCTGGCGGGGATCCGTGCGGCGCTGGCGGTCGACCCTTCCCTGCGGGTTCTGGTGGTCTGCAAGGACGGCCTGACCAATTCGAACAGCGGCAAGGCCCAAGGAGGGATTGCCACGGTTTGGAATCTGGACGACGACAATTACGACCTGCATGTTCAGGACACCCTCATTGCCGGAGGCGCTCTCTGTGACGAGGAGATTGTCCGCTACATTGTTGAGCGCGGTACCGGCGAGGTCAAAAACCTGATAGAGAACGGCGCCCGGTTCGATAAAAAACCGGACGGCACTCTTCTTCTCGGCCGGGAGGGGGGGCACAGCCGGTTCCGAATCCTCCACGCCGACGGGGACGCAACAGGGCAGGAGATCATGCGCGCGATGATCGAGACGGTTAAGAGCCGCCCGAACGTCCGTGTCTGGGACGATACCTACACCCTCGACCTTTTGACCGCCGACGGGTTCTGCCGCGGCGCGGTCGTCCGCTGGTCCAGCGGCGATGAAACCGAACTGATCTGGGCGAAACAGACGATCCTGGCGACCGGCGGATTGGGGCAGCTTTACCGCGAAACGACGAATCCCGCGGTTGCCTGCGGCGACGGCGTTGCGATGGCCTACCGTGCCGGTGCGGCGGTCCGCGACATGGAATTCGTTCAGTTCCACCCGACGGTTCTCTATATCGCCGGGAGCGCCCGAAGCCTGATTACCGAGGCGATGCGCGGCGAAGGAGCGTATCTGGTCGATAAGTCCGGCGAGCGCTTCATGAAAGAGTATGACAAGCGGATGGAGCTCGCCCCGCGCGATGTGGTCAGCCGGTCGATCGTCGATCATATGATCAAAACCAATCAGGAGAACGTCTGGCTCGACCTGCGGCACAAAGACGCCGACTGGGTCCGCAGCCGGTTTCCCGGGATTGCCGCGACCTGCCGCCAATTCGGAATCGATATCGCCCGCGACCTGATCCCGGTCCGCCCGGGGGCTCATTACGCAATGGGGGGCGTTCTGATCGACGCCGAAGGCCGGACGACTCTCAAGGGACTCTGGGCGGCGGGAGAGGTTTCGAGCAGCGGTCTGCACGGCGCGAACCGCCTTGCCTCGAATTCCCTCTTAGAGGCAGTCGTCTACGGCGAGACGGTCGGCCGTCTGGCTGGCGAGATCGCTTCGCAGACGAGCGACGAATACCGTGCCCTGCCGATCCGGAACAACCCCATTCCCGAGCAGGAGGGGGATGCCGCGGTTGACCTCGATGACATCCGAAACGCGCTTAAAAGCGTGATGTGGCGCAAGGTCGGCGTCGTCCGCGACGAAGCCGGTCTTTCCGAAGCACTTACAAGCGTGCGGCGCTGGTCGAAATATGTCCTTTCGCGCCAGTTCCGCTCTCAGAAGGGATGGGAACTCCAGAATATGCTCATTGTGGCCCGTCTGATTATCGAAGGGGCGCTCCGCCGCCGTGAAACACGCGGCAGCCACAACCGAAGCGACTATCCCGAAACGCCCGCCGCGGCGCGGCACACCCTCATCGAACGTCCGATGGGGGAAGGTGAGATGCCGATGTAACCCGCGCATTGAGCGCGGAATCCCGATTTCTCAGAAAGTGAGTTTTTCATGTATTGCAAAGAAGCCCTGATGAATCTCGTGCGGGAAAAGTCCCTGAAGTTCGGCGATTTTATTCTCGCTTCCGGCAAAAAGGCGAAGTATTACCTTGACGGCAAACAGGTGACCCTGGACGCCGCCGGAGCCTGCCTGGTCGGGGAGGGAATTTTGGAACTTCTCGAGGCCGATGAAATCTTCCCCGATGCCGTCGGAGGAATGTCGATCGGCGCCGACCCGATTACCGCCGCGGTCATCACCGTCGCCGGCATGAAAAACCGCCCGAATCTGAAAGGGTTTCTGGTTCGGAAGGAGAGCAAGGGGCACGGCACCAACAAATTCATCGAAGGACCGGTCAAGGCGGGGGACCGTGTGGTTGTCGTCGAAGATGTCGTCACGACCGGCGGCTCGTCTCTGAAAGCGATCGAGCGGATCGAAGAAGCCGGAATGACTGTCGCCGGCGTGGTGGCGGTAATCGACCGGATGGAAGGGGGACGCGAAGCATTCGCCGCCAAGGGGATTCCGCTCCGTTCGCTTCTGACGATTGAGGATTTCGGAATTACGCCTCCCAAAGATTAAAGCCTGAATGCCGAACACATCGAATCCGGAATTTCTCGGCAAGCGCCCCGTCGGGGCGCTTCTCTGGGAGTTTTCGTTCCCGTCGGTCATCGCCTCGCTTGTCAGCGCATCGTATAACATCGTCGCGCGGATCTTCGTCGGCCAGAAGATCGGCGCGCTCGGAATTGCCGCGCTTCAAGTCTCGTTCCCCTTCATGCTCATCGCCCTGGCGTTTGCTATGATGATCGGCACCGGTGCCTCGACGCTCATTTCAATCGAACTGGGAAAAAAGGATAACGCAAAAGCCGAAGAGATTCTCGGTCAGGCCCTTCTGATGTTCCTGGCGGTCTCGGCCCTCTTTGTGATTTTCGGTCTCCTCTTTCTCGAGCCGATGCTTGTCCTGTTCGGAGCGTCAGAAGATGTTCTCCCGTTGGCGAAGGAGTACTTATCGTTCATTATCTGGGGGGTCGTCTTTCAGGAGATCGCCTACGGGGTGAACAACTTCATCCGGATCGAGGGAAAACCGAAGATCGCAATGATCAC
Source organism: uncultured Planctomycetota bacterium (assembly GCA_900321495.1). GTDB lineage: Bacteria > Planctomycetota > Planctomycetia > Pirellulales > Thermoguttaceae > RUG695. The sequence continues at coordinate 20,858 of ONWH01000038.1, read as the reverse complement.
GATGATTCTTTCGGCGGTTCTCAATGGGATTCTCGATTACGTCTTCCTCTTTGTCTTCAATACCGGGATCTGGGGAGCGGCGGTCTCTAACCTGATTGCCCTGGCGGCGACAAGCCTCTGGGTCTGCTGGTATTACTTTTCGGGCCGGACGGTTCTCAAGTGGCGGCGGCGTTACCTTCGGCCGAAGCTTCCGCTTGCCTGGAAGATTGCCGTTTTCGGCACGGTGCCGCTGGCGACTCAGGTCTGCAGTGCGGTGATCCACGGAGTCCAGAACAATCTGCTGGGGTATTACGGCGCCCTCTACGGGAATTGCGGCGATCTGGCAATCAGCGTGATGGGAACCGTCTTTTCGGTCTCGACCCTTTTTTTAATGCCTCTTTTGGGTCTCAGCCAGGGGATGCAGCCGATTGTCGGGTACAACGTCGGCGCCGAAGAGCCGGGACGGGTTCATCGTACGCTTCGGCTGACTCTGCGTCTTGCGCTCGCATTCTGCTGTACGATCTGGGTGGTCATTATGATTCACCCCGACTGGTTTATCCTCCCCTTTCTGAAACCGGGCGCTTCCGATTATCAGGAGAACCTGAGGCTCGGATGCCGCGCGTTCCGCGTCTTCGCCTCTCTCCTGCCGCTGGTCGGGGTCAATATCATTTCAGGAGGATATTTTCAGGCGCACGGCCGGCCGATCCTCTCCCTCTTTCTGACGCTGCTGCGCCAGCTCTTCTTTTTGATTCCCTCGCTCATTTTGCTTCCGATCCTCTTTGAAAAGGTTCACATTGAAGGGATCTACGGTCTGGACGGCATCTGGTCGGCGCACGCGTTTTCGGATCTGCTTTCCGGCGCCATTGCGATCTTCTTCCTGATTCTGGAATACCGAAAACACGCCCGGCGGGGTGATCCCCGACCGATGTGAGCCTGAATCGCCGGACCGGGAAGAGAAGTCCGGCGGCCGCGTTGTTCCTGCGCGGTGCGAGTGTGACGAAATCAATACAAAACAGCCGCTCTCTCCCTGCGGAGGAGCGGCTGTCTCAATCTCTGAGGAAACTGCCGTATTGCAGATCCCCGGCTACTTGCCCGCGCCTGCCGGCGGCGGAACCGGAGGCCCGCCCTGGGCCGGCGGCGGAACAGGCATCGGCGGCATTCCCGGCGGGATCTGTCCGTTGGCTCCGTCCGCCCCTTCGGCGTTCGGATCGGCGGCTGTATTGCTGCCGGCGATCTTTTCGAGGAACGGATAGATGTCCCAGACGCGGACCTTCCCGTCCTGGCAGCCGGTGAAGAGGTAGTAGTCGTTGATTGACATCGAAAAGACGGGGGAAGGCCCTTCAAAACGGAAGACTTCGTACCCGCGCGGCGCGTCGGCGATCGACTGTTCGGGAACCTCGTCTTCGTTCGCCCCCTGGGCGTCGACCCGGGTACCGGCGGGGTCTTCTTCCTCCTCACCCTCTTCGTCTTCCCCGCCGGCGTTTTTCCCTTTCGAATCGCCGTCTGCCTTTTCGTCATCCTCTTCATCGACGGCGAAGAGCTCGTCTTCGATTGAGCCGGCGCTCGTTCCCCAGCCGGCGCCCGCCTTGGCAGAGATGTCGACCGGATTCCCCTCCTCATCGACCGGATTGCCGAACTCGTCGAGGCTGTATTCCGGTTCCGACGAAAGGGAGAGGGAGACTTCGTCGGGGAGCTCCCATATCCGCGCGGTCTTGTCGTCACTGCACGTCAGGATGTAGCGGTCGGTCAGGAACTGGACTTTCCGAACCGCGCCGGTATGACCGATGAACGCCGCGATCACCTCGCCCGAGGCGGTGTCCCACAGACAGGCGGACTTGTCCTTGCTTCCGGTCAGGACGTATTGCCCCGTCTCGTCGAAGACTGCCGAGAAAATCGGTCCCTTATGTCCCTTCAGGAGAGAGACGATCTGCATTGCCGGAACGGTGATCACCCGTGCACAACCGTCCATCCCGGCGGTGACCACCGAGCAGTCGGGCGCGAAGTTGATATCGAGAACCGGCTTCGTCTTCGGGTCGTCCGACGCCGAGACGGTGACCGCCCGGAGAAGCTTCCGCGAGAATGCGTCCCAGAAGTAGATGTTCCCGTTGTTGTTGGCGCCGGCGACCAGGTCGCGGTAGACGCCGTTTTTGTAGTCAAACGTGTATCCGGGATAGACCGCAACGGCCCACATTGTGTTTTTCACCCCCCGCTTCCGGGCGTAGGGGAACCCTTTCCCCTTCTTGTAGCCGAGATTCAGCTGACAGACTTTCCCGCTGTAGTCTGACGTGTAGAAGACATCCTGGCTTCCTCCCGGCAGATCGTGCGTGAAGGACATCATGTCGCTGTATCCCTGACCTTCCCGCTCTCCCATCAGGTTGAGCCGTTCGTAGATGGTGAACATTTTGCCCAGGGTGGTCGGAGGCTTGCGCGTCTTCTTGGAACTCTTCGACCATCCCTGCTGCGGGTCGCCTCCGAACCAGTCGCTGTTCTTCCCTGAATTTTTCTTGTCTTTTCCTCCCTCTGCGGCAATCTGCTCTTTCAGCGCGTCCCGGGTCGGGATTTGAACCCGCAGATTCCCCTGACGCGATGAGTAGAATGCGTAGGAGTCGTCGTATCCTTCGGCTGTATTGCTGTAATACGCGGGGTTGTTTCTTGTGCCGACGCCCGCGGTCTGCTGCTGGCGGAACGGGTCGGTTTGACGCATCGCGGCATTCTGGCTCCGGCGGGCGGCGGCGGTTGCCCCCGCCTGAGTCTGTCCGGGCCGCGTTCCGGCGGCCTGGCGGGCCGCCCCCTGGGTCTGGTCGGCGCCGCGGCGGTTCGCGGCGCCCGTACGGTCGGCACTGTCCCGATCGGCGTTATTCCCCTGCCGCGCGTTCTGCTGGCGCCCGGCGGCCTGTCCCGCCTTGGTGTTCCCCGCACGGGCATTCCCCTCCTGCGCGTTCGGCTGGTTGGGAGAGGCCTGACCGGTTCCGATCGTCGGGTCATAGTCGTAGTCGTAGCTGTAGCCGTACATCTCGGCCAGGATTTCGGCGTAGAAATCGTATGTGTACCAGAGCTGAATTGTCGAGTCTTTCCCAGCCGAAGCGGCGACATAACCGTCCTGCCCTGCGACAACCGCCGTTACCGGACGGTCGGCCGTCTCGTCGGCCTCCCCGGCGTTCTTGTTGACCAGATCCGAATTCCCCTTAACGAAATGGTCGTAGACAAGAAACGGCTCGCCGATGATTTCGACCGGATCGTGCTCTTTTTTGACCGGCTCTTTCGGCTCGGCATCGTCGGCGGAAACCGCGGGACCGGCCGGGGTGGGGGCGTTTCCATTCTGTCCGCTCTGCGCCTCACGGGTTCTGTTCCGTCTGGGGGGGCGGGCGGGTTTTTCGGAGGGGGCCGGCTCGGCCGCGGCTTCCGCCGGGTCGGCGCCGACTTTTCCGCCGCCGGAATTTATCCGGTTTCTGATCCCCTGAGCTGCGCGGCTTTCCTGAGCGGAAAGCGGACTGACCAAAGCCGCCGCAAGAAGAAAGGTCAGAAGGAGAACCGGAAAACGGAAAAACAGGGCAGGGGGATATCTCATGGGGGGACCTCGGGAAAGGATCAAAACTGCCGTACTTCCTCCTGCGGGCCGGAAGCGCGGTCAGGAAACTGCTTATTTCGGGAGTGAAAATTCCCGCTGCTTCCCATTATAGTGGAAGAGGAAAGAAAAAAAAGCATTTTTGCGGTAAAAATGGGAAAAAGGGTTTGTTTTAAATTCTTATTGGTTTATTATAAATAGGGGGGTATTCGCATTTTAGAGGACAGGTCGTTATGGGAATCTTAGCAATCCAGTATCAAACAGTACCCGACACTCCGATTCTGCTGGCGGTCAACCGCGAAGAGTCGCCCGAGCGTCCGTCGCAGGCTCCGCGGATCCAGTCGGGACGCCCGCGCGTCGTCTGCGGGATCGATAAAAAATCGGGAGGGACATGGGCCGGCGTCAACCAGCACGGAATGTTCGTGACCGTTCTGAACGCCGCCAAGCGGGATGTGCCCGCAGAGCCCCGTTCGCGCGGGCTTCTCTGCAAAGACCTCCTGAACTGCCGAACCGCCGCCGAAGCGGTTGAAAAGGGTGCCCAAGAGCTGAGCGAACGGCCGTATGCCGGGTGCAATATCCTCTGTGTCGACCGGACCAGCGGGGGGGTCGTCTACGGTTCCGATTACGTTGAGGTTGAGCCGCTTGAACCGGGTCTTCACATCCTTTCCGAAAATTCTCTCGACGACCGGGACGACCCGCGTCAGGAATTTGTCCGCCGCCAGATGACCCTTCAGCGGATCGACTCGGCGGTCACCTTTTTCGCGGTTGCCTGCAAGACGTTTGCCCGCCACACCGACCCGAACGGGAAATGGGGCGTGATCGTAAAGACCCCCGCGCGGACGACCGTCTCGTCGATTCTCCTCTCCCTGGCGAAGAAGAATCAGAAATCGATCATGCAGTATGCCCCCGGCCAGCCGGGCGAGAAGGCGTACGAAGATGTTTCGGCTCTTTTGCGCCAGGTTCTTTCGACCGACCGCGCCTCGGCCAAGCTCCAAAAGGAAGAGGAAGAATAAGCGCTCTTTCCGTATCAGGGGAAACAAAAAATCCGAACCGTTCTCAGAGCGGTTCGGATTTTTTCAGTTTAGGCAAGGCCAGCCCGCATTTTCGGGCGGGACCGGCGCAAAGCTCAGTCGAGCGAGATTGAGTCGGTCGGGCAGGCATCAACGCAGGCACCGCAGCCGGCGCAGTCGTCGCTGACGACCGCAACGCCGTCTTCAAGGCTCAGTGCGCCGCACGGACAAGCGTCAACACAAGCGCCACAACCAACACAGTTTTCTTTGTTTACGGAAGCTGCCATGATAAAACTCCTCTTTCTGTTGTTTTCGGATTTCAGACGCCGAGGGGGCGAAAACATCCGGCCCTCTCATCAAGCAACAGGTTGATTATACGCCTATTATCGGTCCTGTGAAAGAGGTTTTGTATATAATTTTAAAAGTTTAGTCAAACCAAAACCCTTGAAATGCAGGGGTCTCAGAAGCCCGTTTCCCAGATCGGAATATTCAGCTGAGAGTCATAATAAAGGTGGATGACCTGCCAGTTCTTCACCGCCGTTTCATTTTCGGAAGGGGTCGGGCGGTAGAAAATAAAATACCAAACCAGAGGGTAGTTTTGGCACTTATAAAGGTAACGGAGGACGATCAGATCGCGTCCGATCCGTTTCACGCCGATCGGTTCGAACGAAACGTAACTTCCGAACTGCTGTGAAATCCCGTCGATTTTTTCGGCGAGGGTCTTGATCATCTCGTCTTTGGCGCTCCCTTCAAAGGGGCTGTTCTTCAAGAGGGTTTCCAGGCCGCTCTTCGTTCCTTCGGCGGGATTGGAAATCTGCTCGAAAAAGTTCTGTACCGACTCGGCAAGCGGTTCGAGCTCCGAACCGGCCGTAGCGCCGACAGCGGGCGGCTCCTGTGTCTGCGCCGAAAGGGATACGGCGCAGAGCATGAAAACGGAGAGCAGAAGCAGTGCCCGGCAGGAGAGGGACGCGGCGGAAGAATGAAACGTGTGTATCATAAAAACCTCGCTGTTGATGATTCCTTGAGTGGGATGTCAGCTGCGGCTGAAGGGAGATTCAAGCCGCCAAGATTCAATTGTAGCCGAAACCGGGCCGATTGCAAACGGCCGGAAACGTCACCTTTTGAGTGCGGCGGACATGCGTGCCGCCAGGTAGAACGAGCCGGTCACGCAAAGGAGTTCGTCCGCCGGAAGAGACCGCACTCTTTCGGCGAGCCGGAAGAGGTCAGGTTCGGTCTCAATTGTCGGAATCCGTTCCGGAGGGAGGAAGGCCGCGGCTTTTCGGGCACATCGGGCGAGTTCGCCTGCCGAAAGGCTTCGGGGCGTTTCAGGTATTTCGGTCAGAACGACCTCGTTGAACTTCGGCATCAGTTCCCAGAGCATTCCCTCAGCGTCCTTGTCGGCGAGAGCGGCGAAAACGAGCGTCCGGCGCGCGGCGCCGAACCGGTCGATCCCCGCAGCCAGAGAGGCGGCGGAGTCACGGGTATGGGCCCCGTCGATGATCACCGTCGGCCGACGGCGGATGATCTCTCCCCGTGCCGGGAGAAGAGCGCTTGCGACGGAGGCGCACCGGGCGCGCCGGCCGGCCTGGTCGGACCGGCCGGTCAGCAGTTCCGCCGCCGAGAGGGCGATCTGTGCGTTCCGCTTCTGTGCCGAACCGATCCGGTCCTCCGCCGCGGCGGCCGCGTCCGGGCCGATCCGGGTCAGTTCGGTCAGAGGGGCGCCGCGGTCGGCGGCGATTCGCCGGATCACCGAAAGCGCCCTGCTCATCGCTTCGCGCGTGACGGTTTTTTCCCGCAGAAATTCGGGGAGGGAAACCAGGGTCGGCTCGGGAGGAAGGAGATCGAGACCGATTCCGATTCCCGAGAGAACCGGCACGTTCGGCTTGATGATTCCCCCTTTTTCGGCGGCGATTTCGGCGAGCGAACGGCCGAGCTGAGCCTGATGCTCATAACCGAGTGAGGTTAGTACGGTCAGATCGGGGCTGCAGATATTCGTTGCGTCGTTCTGTCCGCCGAGTCCCGTTTCGAGGAGGATCAGACCGCACTCCTTCCTGTCGAAGAGGAGCAGTGCGGCGGCGACCGAAAGCTCAAAGACCGTCAAAGGGGGCCCGCCCGGCTCGGTTCTTTCGAACGCGGCGAGCCGCTCTTCCAGTTCCAGGAGGGTCTCAGCCAGATCATCGGGGGAGCAGGGAAATCCGTTGAGCGCGAATCGCTCCTCCCAGGCGAAAAGGTGCGGCGAGGTGAAGAGGCCGGTTCGCACTCCTTCGTCCCGAAAGATCTTTTCCAGAAAGAGAGCTACGGTTCCCTTTCCTTTTGTTCCGGCGATATGCACCGTCCTGGCGCGGCGGCGGAGCGGAAGAGAATCGACGAAACGCGAGAGGCGGGACAGATTTTCCCCCATCCGGCCGTAGGGAATCGAACGGAACCGTTCGTAGTTCGTCCGGTTCTCCAAAAAGGCGATCCCCCGTTCGTAGTTCCGCGTCATGAGTTCTTCCTGTGCCGCGCTGAAATCCCGTCAGGTCTTTCCCGCCTTTATAACCGCAAAACCGCTTGATTTCAAGAATAATTTCGCTCTGTTCCTAGACAAAAGGGGGGAAATCGTCCATAATATCGGGGGGAGAAGCTCTCCCGGGCGCGGCGCGTTTTTCTGCGGCGCCGTCCCGCCGAAAGAAGACAGACCAGCTCTCAACGGAGGATTTCATGTCATTGGGAACGAGCATTGCCGCCGAACCGACCAAGACCGGCGATTCGGCTTCATCGCTGCCCGACATTGTTGTCGAAACGAAAAACCTGACCAAAATCTACCGCGACTTCTGGGGTCGTCAGAAGGTCCGCGCCCTGAAGGCACTCGACCTTCAAATCCATCGCGGCGAGGTTTTCGGCCTGCTCGGCCCGAACGGGTCGGGGAAGACAACGACAATGAAACTCCTTCTGGGGCTCCTCTTCCCGACCAGCGGCGAGGTGAACATTCTCGGCCGGCCCGCCGGCGACGTTTCGAAGAACGAGAGGATCGGCTACCTTCCGGAAGAGTCATACCTCTACCGGTTCCTGAATGCCGAAGAGACTCTCGACTTCTACGGCCGCCTCTTTAAGATGTCCGGCCCTGTCCGCCGCCAGCGCGTGTCGCAGCTTATCTCGATGGTCGGGCTTGAATCGGCCAAGAAACGCCAGCTGCGTGAATATTCGAAGGGGATGACGCGGCGAATCGGCCTGGCGCAGGCGCTGATCAATGACCCGGATCTGGTAATCCTTGATGAGCCGACCAGCGGACTTGATCCGATCGGAACGCGGAACATGAAAGACCTCATTCTCCGCCTGAAAGAGGAGGGAAAGACGGTGATCATGTGCAGTCATCTTCTGGCCGACGTCCAGGATGTCTGCGACCGGATCGGAATCCTCTACCAGGGGGAACTGAAAGAACTCGGAAGCGTCGACGACCTTCTCAAAGTGAGCGACGAGACCGAAATCCGCGTCAGCGGACTTTCCGAATCCGCCAAAGAAAAGATCAAGGCCGTGATTGCCGAAGAGAACGCCGAGCTTCTCTTCTGCGGCAGTCCGACCACATCCCTTGAAAAACTCTTCCTCGACATCATCCAGGAAAGCGAGGCGCGCCCCGGCAAACGCGTTCGGGGGGGAGGAAACGCCTGATGGTCATTGAACATCCTGTTCCTCCGTTTTTCGACTGGATCGCGCTGGCGGCTCTCAAATGGGTTTTCGCCATCGGGGTGCTGGTCGTTCTGGCCGCCGCAGTCGGGCTGGTGATGACCCTCGTTCGCCGCGGACCCGGCCGTGTCTTTCCGGTCTTCTGGTCCGAAGTGCGCGGCGGGGTGAGCGATCTGGTTCATATGTCGTGGCGCCGCGTTTTTGCGATCGCCCGGCTGATGATTCAGGAATCGGTCCGCAAAAAGGTCGTTGTGATCGCGGTCATCTTTCTGATTCTCCTGATGTTCGCCGGCTGGTTCATCGACCCGACGAACAACAACCCGGGCGCGCTCTACCTGAACTTTGTCTTAACGACCACCGACTACCTGGTCCTCCTGCTGGTCCTCTTTCTCAGTACGCTGAGTCTGCCGGCCGAGTTCAAGTCGAAGACGATTTTCACCGTCGTGACCAAACCGGTCCGTGCGAGTGAAATCATTCTGGGGCGCATCCTGGGACTGGCCGCCGTCGGTACGGCCATTCTCGCCTTCATGGCGTTTTTGAGTTACTTCTTCGTTTCGATGAGCCTGAATCACACGCACACACTTCTCTGGAAAGAGGATATCGTGCCGGAAGCCGCTGTCGAAAACGCGCCGTCCGACGCCGTGGTCGCCCGCGGGAAGACGCAGGTCTCGAACGGCCACTTCCACGAGGTGGAAGAGTACGCCGACGGCACGATCAGTCTGGCCGAAGAGAACAATCACACCCATTCGGTCCGCAAGGTCGTCGACGGCGAGAACATCCGCTATGTGGTCGGTCCGCAGCGGGGAACGGTCCAGGCGAAAGTTCCGATTTACGGGAAGATCCGGTTTCTCGACTCAAGCGGCTACGAAAAAGAGACGGGGATCAGTGTCGGCGAAGAGTGGGAGTACCGTTCGTATATCGGCGGGGCGACCTCCGAGGCGGTGATCTGGACCTTTGACGATCTTTCCGAAAACCGGCTCCCTGAGGGGCTGCCGGTCGAAATGACGATCAGCGTCTACCGCAGTCACAAGGGGGACATTGAACGGACGATCATGGGGGCGCTCCTGGTCCGGAACCCCGCGACGGGACTGACCGCCGAAATCGGGTCGTTCAATTCCGAAAAGTACCGCACCCTGGCGATTTTCGTTCCGCGCGGGATCAACAAGAGCAAAGTCAAGCCGGCGCCGACACTGGTGAAACACCGCGGCGGAGACGGCGAGCTGCCCAAGCCGTTCAACTACGACCCGGCAAAAGAAAACTACGATCTCTATGCCGACTTCTGCGACAACGGCCGTCTCGAGATCTGGGTACAGTGCGTCGAAGACGGGCAGTATTTCGGCGCGGCGGAACCGGATCTCTACATCCGTACGCCCGACGCCAATGTCTTTTTCAACTTCTTCAAGGGGTATTTCGGCATTTGGCAGCAGATGCTCATCCTCCTGTCGTTCGGGATCCTTTTCAGCACGTTCCTGAGCGGACCGGTCGCGATGTTTTCGACTTTCGGGGTGATGATCGCCGCCTTCTGCCGGGAGTTGCTGATGAACATCGCCTTCATGCGCGAACTGGGGGGAGGCCCCTTTGAGGCCTGGGAGCGCCTGATCACGCACGAGAACCTGATGAGCGACCTTTCGAACACGTTCGGAACCTATCTGATCAAGTTCTTCGACCTGCTGGCGAGCGGCCTGCTCTGTTTCATCGGAATGGTCATCCCCTCGTTCACCCAGTATGACATTTACACGAACTACGTGGCGAGCGGGTTCAACATCCCGTTTAACACACTGGCGGTACACGGGCTGACAACGCTCGCTTATGTGGGGCCGCTTTTTGTGGTTGCCTATCTGATACTCCGCGGCAGGGAGGTGGCGAAATGAATCGGCAGAAACGTTTTTACCGGCGTCTGGTCTGTATCGGGATCGTGATCGCGCTCCTGCTGCTGCTCAACTGGATGGGGCATCCTTCCCGTCTGCAGGGGAAGATCGGCAGTGCCGATACCGAAAAGACCTACGCGCCGGGGGGAAAGCTCGCCCGTCTGCGCGATCAATACGGCCTTTCCGAAACGAAACTCGGCGAAATCGACCCCGCCGGCTCGGCGATGAAACTCGCCACATTCGGAATGCGCGGGGTTGCCGTCGCTCTCCTCTGGAACCGTTCGCTCGAGTGTGAAAAGCGTGCCGACTGGGAATCGGTCCGGACGATCGGCGAGCAGATCACCTCGCTCGAACCTCACTTCATCACGATCTGGGATTTCGTCGGCTGGAAACTCGCGTATAACGCGAGCGCTCAGTACGACGATTACCGCGAACGGTACCGCTGGGTTACCAACGGGTTCGATTTCCTGCAGAACGGCACGGTCTATAACCGCCTTTCGGCAAAACTCCATAAGGCGACCGGCTGGACGATCTCGCAGAAGATCGGCGTCGCCGACGAAAAGAACCAGTACCGGCGCCTGTTCCGGGAGGACCACGACTTTCATCAGCGCCAGAAAGATCTCTTCTGGGACAGCTTCTGGAGCCGCTATCAGCAGGAGTTCACCTACGATGAACGTCCCGACAACTGGCTCTTCGGACGTGTCTTCTACCTGGCGGCCGAACGCCTTTTTGAAGATCCCGCCAATAAGGGGAGCGATCTGGGGAAAGAAACACGGCCGGTTTTCTTCTGCCGAAGCCGGATGAATCTTCTCAGCTACGCCAAATGGATGGAAATCGACGGCTGCGGCGTCACGCGCGACAACACCCCTGTTTTTGACGAGCGTGCCGCCAACGCGTGGATCGCCGCCGAAAAGGCGTGGAACGAGTTTTCGGAAAAACGGATGACCTCGGTCATCGAAGACCGCAACAAGCCGGGCACATTTCGGGTCACCTACCTGAACGAGTACAAAGACTGCCTGAAAGAGCGGGACGAGATCTATCGCCAACTGGAGGAGATGCTCCCCGAAGGGGTTACCGTCGAGTCGATCGTCTGGGACCGGTTCAACAACGAACTGGACGACGATCAGCGCGGAGCGCTTTACGACACGATTCTCAATCCCGGTCCGATGTCCGAGGACCTGCGCGAAGGAGGCGCCAGCCGCGCGATCCGGATCGTGCGCGACTACCTGGACGGAAAATACGGTCCGCAGCCCGGCTGGGAAAACTGGCGCGAAAGGCTCGCCGAATCGGCCCGGAACCTTCTGCCGGAAGAAGACCGCGATGTCTTTGACCGGCCGGAGCTTCTCCGCTCCCAGGACGAGGCTTCCCGCTGTGCGGCCGCTGAAAACAAAGCCGCGATTCTCAAAGCGCGTGCGCGCGATCTTCTGTCGGTTGACGGGAAAAAGATCGCCGAACGGATCGAAGGGGATGCCCGGCTTGAGGCTGAAGATCTCTGTGACCGGCTCGAGGATGTCCGTTATCGCGGAACCTTTTCCGGAATGTATCGCGAGATGCTCGACTGCGTCAAGCACGAACATGACGTCGTGGTTGAACAGCAGCCCGAAGCGCGCCGTGCGCGCGAGCTGCGGGTCCGGGCCCGCGACCGTTTCTATGCCGGACAGCAGGAAGAGGCGAGCGAGGCGTTCCTGGGGAGCATGGCTCAATGGCGCGATCTGATGGAGCGGCCTGAGTTCAGCGATATGCGCGGCATGTCTCAGTACCGGTCGGCCTTTGTCGATGAGATTGAGAAATACACCGTCATTCTCGACCAGCTCGAGCGGATTTTTCCCGCCGACTACCCGTTTGAACCGATTGCCGCCGACGACGGGGAAAATTCGGCCGAGTTGGTCGAAAAGGCGCTTGCGTATATCGAGAGGGAAGCTGAAAAGGGATTGCCGGAGCAGGCGGGGGAGGACCTCCTGCACCTCCTGGGATTCTGGCAGTATTTCTTCTCGCAAACCGAGTACAACCCCCTCTTTCCGACGAACTTCTCGCGGGACGCGTTTGCCCGGACGATGCGTCTCTTTATTGAAAACCGCGTCTCGTCCCCCGAACGGCTGGCAGCGGCGCGTCAGGAGGGGCTGATTGAGGAGAACGCGCTTAAGCCGCAGCTTGAACTCCTGGTCCGCAAGGGGGAACCCGCATACGCCGAGATCACGCAGAACGATGCCGAGCTGAACACCGGCGCCGAAAACGAGCGGGAGCTCCTGGTCCGCAACCGCGACCTCTGGCTTTCCCTCTTTGAGAAATATCCGTTCCTGATATACGACAGGAGCTCCGAGTTCCGTTCCCAGGTTGAGCGGCTTGCCGCGCGCCTGGCCGAACTGCCGGTCGAAGAGGGAGAGGAGGCTCCGGCGTTCCCCCCCGAAGGATGGAATAACTGAATGACGAAAAAAAACGTCGGACGGCAGCTTACCCGCGAAGAGTACCGCCGCGCGCTCCTGATCGAGCGGCGGCGGACGATGCGTACAGTCCGCAACACACTGATCGGAATTGCGGTGATTGCCGCACTCTGGTTTTTCCTCCTGCTGGCGAAGGACCGCGCACTGCGCCAGGCGGAACCCGTCCGGCCCCCGGCGGCCGCGGAAACGGTCTCTGTGCCCGATACACCGAATCCTTCGGAAGCCGCTCCGCCCGAAAAATCCGACACGAGGACAGAATGACCGACGAGCCGCTCCTTCTGCGCGCGCTGCGCCTCGAACCGGTCCCGCGTCCGCCGGTCTGGCTGATGCGTCAGGCGGGGCGTTATATGGCCGAGTACCGTGCGGTGCGCGAACGGGTCTCGTTTCTCGAACTCTGCCGCACGCCCGGGCTCTGCGCCCGCGTGATGGCTGATGCGGTCGATCGGCTCGGCGTCGACGCGGCAATCATCTTTTCGGACATTCTTCCGATTCTCGTGCCGCTGGGGTTCGATCTCGACTACCTCCCCGGCGACGGGCCGGTGATCCGCAATCCATTTCGCGCGAAAGAGGATCTGGCGCGCGTTCCCGAGACGATCGATACCGGTCGGATCTCGTATATCTTTGAGACGGTTGCCGAGACACGCCGTACCGTTCCGAAAGAGAAAGCCGTGATAGGGTTCGCCGGAGCGCCCTTTACACTCGCCTCCTATGCCGTCGAAGGAGGAAGCAGCCGCCTCTTTGCCCGCACAAAAACACTGATGCGGACCGACCCTGAGCTCTGGTCCCGTCTCATGGACCGTCTCGTCGACGCGGTAACGCAGTCTCTTCTGGGACAGGCCGCCGCCGGAGCCGACGCGCTGCAGGTATTCGACAGCTGGGCCGGGGCGCTCACACCCGATGAATACCGGAAATTCGCCGCTCCGTATACCGAAAGGCTTCTCGCCCGTCTGGCCGGCAAGGTGCCGGTAATTTACTTCTGTGCCGGGAATCCCGCCCTCCTTCCCGAAACGGCCCGCCTTTCGGCAGCCTGTCTTGGGATTGACTGGAGGATCCCGATCAGCGAGGCGTGCCGCATCGTCGGTCCGAAGTTCGCCGTTCAGGGGAACCTCGACCCTACGGTTCTTTTGGCTGACAAGCAGACGATCCGCGCCGAAGCCGGCCGGATTCTGGACGCGGTCGGCCGCCGTCCCGGATTCATCTTCAACCTGGGACACGGTGTTCTGAAAGAGACTCCGGTCGAGCATGCCGTCGAGCTGGTCCGCGCTGTCAGGGAATTTGCCGTTTCGTCTTCCTGATCCGCCGCGGGAGAATCTCATAAAAGAAGAGACACTCTGATGAACACGAAACACATTGGCTTGAAGATACTGTTGACCGGAGTGGTCTGTTTTGCGGCGCTCTTCAACCTGAGGACCTCGCCGTTCCGGTATATCGTTCCGGCTGCCCCCTTCACGGAATGTCTCGGGAACCAGCAGACGAACGACACCTACATCTATCTTTATACGGGCGGCCTGATCCCGAAAGGCCTGATGCCGTACCGCGATTTTTTCGACCACAAGGGGCCGCTCCTCTATCTGATTGTGGCACTGGGAATCAGCCTCGGACGGATGGCGGGAGTCTGGCTCGTTGAGAGCCTTTTCCTTTTCGTCTCGGCGTATTTTGCGTATAAAACCGCCCGCCTTCTCGCCGGCCGCGCCGCCTCGGTTCTCGCCGCGTCGCTGGCGGTCTTGTGGTACTCCCTCGGGCAGATGTCCCCCGATACGCTGGCGGTTCCGCTGCTGTTGGCGAGCCTCTACTCGCTGGTCCGGTTCATTTTAAACGGCTGGACGATCGGACGGGCCGAGACGCTTGGAGTCGGTGTTTCATTCGCCTCCGTCTTTTTCATGAAGATGAACCTGATATCCCTCTGGCTCGTCTTTGTCATACTGGCTACCGTTTCATCGATTGCCGGGAGACGGTATCTGTTTCTTTTGGACCGGACGCTGTTTTTCCTGCTGGGCGCCGCGCTTGTGACGCTCCCGGTCCTGGCGTGGCTTTGGTTCCGCGGGGGATTCGACGATTTCGTCCGTGTCTATCTGAAGTTCAATCTGACCGACTACGGCGACAGACCCCCGTTCGGGAACAGTCTCCTCTATTTCGTTCCGGCGATCTTTCGGCGGACTCCGCAGGCGTTCCGCTATTGGGCATTCTACTTCTGCTATAACCTGCCGGCGTTTTTGACCTATCTTTTCATGTTCCTGCATGAAAAAGAGAGGCCGCGGAAGATACTCTACGCTTCCCTTGCGGCCGTCCTTCTGCTGAGTGTCCATTTCATCGGCGCGAAAGGATTCCATTTCATCTATTACTGCTACCCGATGACCGCCGACTATCTGGTCTTTTTCGCCGTTGCCTTCGAGTTCATCCTCCGCCTTTTCGCACGGCGGCGCGCGGCGGCGACAGCGCTTTTTTTCCTCATGGCCGTTCCGGTTCTCCGCGCGGCTGTAATTCCGCCGGTCAGCGACTGGCTGACCCGGCAGAGGATCCTCCGCACCGATCCGACCGCCGATCTTTCGCTTCTTGGCCGGCCGGTCCGAACCGACCGTGCCGCGCTGGACCTGGCCCGCTATCTGCGCGAGAACACGTCCCCCGACGCGCGGATCAACGGTGTGGGGTGCGCCGTCTACTGGTACGCCGACCGTGTCTGCACCTGCCCCCATCTTTACGAGGAGGGAGAGAAGGTTCCGTTTCGTGAAAAGCTCCCCCTTTCGCGGTTTCAGCCGATGACCCTTCTGCCGGCCCAGCGGTCCTATAATCTGACATTCTGCGAAGACTCCGCCGGGAATCCGCCGGAATACATCTTCGAACAGCGGCATCGGAACGTCCGTCTGGGGAAAGAACGGTTCGAGCCGGAGAGGGAAGATCGCATAATCAAGACTTCCCCCGAAATTGAGGAACGGCTCGCCGCCGAGTACGACCTCGTTTATCGGAACGAGCAATACGATCTCTACCGGCGGAAGGCACGGTAATGCGGACTGTTCCGGAGAAGGAAAAAGGGACTGGATGAAAACAAGGCATTTCGGAATCGGGCTTTTTTTGACCGGAGTGGTCTGTTTTGCGGCGCTCTTCAACCTGGAGACTTCGCCGTTTCGGTACATCGTTCCGACCGCCCCCTTTACGGATTCCCCCGGCGGCCAGCTGGCGGGGGATTCCTATGTCTACCTTTATACCGGCGGACTGATCACGAAAGGGCTGATGCCGTACCGCGATTTCTTTGACCACAAGGGGCCGCTTCTCTATCTGATTGTAGCGCTGGGAATTACGATCGGGCGTGAGGCGGGACTTTGGCTCATCCAGAGCGTGTTTCTCTTTGCCGCGGCGTATTTCGCGTACAAAACCGCACGCCTGCTGACAGGCCGGGCCGCTGCTGCGGCGGCCGCGGCTCTTGCGGTGACCTGGTATTCTCTCGGCGAGACGGGACCTGATACGCTCACTGTTCCGCTGCTGATGGCGAGTCTCTATTCGCTGGTCCGGTTTATCCTGAACGGCTGGACGATCGGCCGGGCCGAGACGTTCGGGGTCGGAGCGTCGTTCGCCGCCATCCTCCTGATGAAGATGAACCTGGTTTCCCTCTGGATTGTTTTCACCGGCGCGGTGATCGTCTCGTCGGTCACCGGCAGGAAGTTTCTTTTTCTTTTGGACCGTGCCGCGTTTTTCCTGCTGGGCGCTGCGTTGGTCATTCTGCCTGTCCTGGCGTGGCTTTGGCTGAAAGGGGGATTCGGCGATTTCGTCCGTGTCTATCTGAAGTTCAACCTGACCGACTACGGCGATCCGCCCCCCTTCGGGAACAGTCTCCTCTATTTCATTCCGATGATTTTCCGCCGCACGCTGCAGGCGGCGGTCCACTGGGCGCTTTACTTCTGCTACAACCTGCCGGCGTTCCTGACCTATTTTTTTCTCTTTCTGCATGAAAAGAACAGACCCCGAAAAATTCTCTGCGCTCTCCTGGCGGCGATGGTTCTGCTGAGCGTCTATCTGATCGGCGCGAAGGGATGGCATTTCATCTACTACTGCTATCCGATGACCGCCGACTACCTGATCTTTTTTGCCTTTGCGTTTGAGTTTATCTTCCGCATTGCCGCGCAGCGGCGCACTGCTGCGGCCGTCCTCTTTCTTCTGCTGACAGCTCCGGCGCTGCGCGCATTGGCGATTCCGCCGATCGCCGATTGGGTGAAACGGCATCAGATTCTCCGTGCCGACCCCGCCGCCGATCTTGCGGAGTACGGCCGGCCGATTCGAACCGACCGCGCCGCGCTCGACCTGGCGCGCTATCTGCGCGAGAACACTTCCCCCGATGCGCGGATCAACGGTGTGGGGTGCGCGGTCTACTGGTACGCGGACCGCATCTGCGCCTGTCCTCTCCTTTTCGAGCCGGAAGCGAAACTCCCGCACCGCGGGCAGCTTCCTCTTTCACGGTTTCGCCCGCTGTCGTTCCTTCCGGCCCAGCAGTCGAGCCGGCTGACCTTCTACGAAGATGAAAACGGCAACCCTCCGGAATATATCTTCGAGCGGCGTTACCGGAACTTCCGCATCGGAAAAAACGGCGTCGGCGAAAAGAACCGGTCCGGCGGGCTTGAAACGTCGCCTGAAATTGAGGCGCGCCTCGCCTCTGATTACGAATTGATCTACAAGAACAGACAGTATGACCTCTACCGCCTGAAACCGCGCTAGGGAAAAGGCAAGCCCCCTGCCGCCGGACAGGGGGCTTGCGGAAACCATCATGTGAGGAAACTCCCCGCCGGGTTTTCTACGCGACGAACTCTTCGATCCGGTCGAACGCCTCTTTGATGTTTTCCATACTCGTGGCAAAGGAGGCGCGGAAGTAACCGGGCGCGCCGAACGCGCTCCCCATGACGGTCGCGACCTTCTTCTGTGAGAGGAGTTCCAGACACCACTCGGTATCGGTATTGATCATCTTTCCGGCATATTCGCGGCCGAGATATTCCTTGATATTGACGAACGCATAGAACGCGCCGCCCATCTTGGGACAGGACATCCCCTTGATGTTCGCGATCCGCTGTTCGACGTAATCGCGCCGTTTGGCGAACTCGGCGACCATTTTGGCGACGCATGACTGATCGCCCTGAATCGCGGCCAGCGCGGCATACTGGCTGACGCTGCACGGGTTGCTCGTCTCCTGGCTCTGGAGGGCACCCATCTTTTTGGCGACATTTTCCGGCGCCAGCGCCCAGCCGACACGCCAGCCTGTCATTGCGTAGGTCTTGCTCACCCCGTTGATGACAATGACGCGGTCCTGCAGCCCTTCGCGGACGGTCGGAAAACTGACGAACTTGTTGTCGCCGTAGACGAGGTTCTCATAGATTTCGTCGGCGAGGACGAAGATGTTGTGCTGCAGGACGATATCGGCCAGCTGGCCCAGCTCTTCGCCGGAATAGATGTTCCCCGTCGGATTCGACGGCGTGCAGAGAAGAAACATGCGGGTTTTCGGGGTGATGGCGGCTTTGAACTCTTCGGGGGTGATTTTGAAGTTGTTCGCCTCTTTCGTTTCGACGATCACCGGGACCGCGCCGGAGAGTTTCACCAGTTCGGCGTAACTGACCCAGTAGGGGGCGGGAATGATCACTTCGTCGCCGGGATTGAGCGTGCAGAAAAGGGCGTTGTGGATTGCGTGTTTTGCCCCGTTCGAGACGACGCACGAGGTGAACGGATATTCCAGACCGTGGGTCTTTTTATAGTTCGCGACGACCGCCTTCTTCAGCTCGGGAATCCCGCTGGCGACTGTATAACGTGTGTGACCGGCGCGCATCGCATCGATCGCCGCCTGGCAGATATGCTCGGGCGTGTTGAAGTCCGGCTCGCCGACGCTCAGGTTGTAGACGGTTTCGCCCTGGGCTTTGAGCTCTTTGGCGCGGGCCGACATGGCCAGCGTGGCCGAGGGTTCCATTTGTTGAACGATCTTCGAAAGTTCAATGGCCATTTGTTAATACTCCTCAAAATCTATAGCTTGAAAGAATCGTATAAATGACAACGCCCCCTGAAATTACCGGAATCGGGTCAATTTCAAGGGGCGTTTCGCATCGTTTTGGCTCGTGTCGGTTTAGCTGTTCAGGATCGGGGCAAGGTCTTCCTGCGGGGTGGAAATGAGCCGAAGTCCGAACTTTTCGGCGAGGAACCCGAGGACTTCCGGGGTCAGGAATGCCGGAGCCGTCGGCCCGATATGGATATCCCTCACGTTCAGATGGAGAAGGGAGAGTAGAACCGCGACCGCTTTCTGTTCGTACCAGCTGAGGAAAAACGAAATCGGCAGACTATTGATCTCTTTTCCCGTCTCATCCGAAAGGTATTTCGCGATCCGGATCAGGGACCACGCGTCGTTGCACTGTCCCGCGTCCCAGAGGCGCGGCGAGGCGTTGGCCAGCGGCTGGAACTTGATCGAGTTGAATCGGTACTTCCCGCAGCCGCAGGTCAGAATGACGCAGTCGCCGGGAATCGCCTCGGCCAGTTCGGTGAAATAGCTCCGGGTTTCCTGCGCGCCGTCACACCCCGCGATGACGAAGAAGCGGCGCAGCTCGCCGCGCGACATGGCGCGTTTGATCTGATCCCCCATCTGGATAACTGCGTCGGCGCCGTAGCCGACCGTCACACGCTCTTTTTCGGCGGGAGAACCGAAGAAGCCGGACGAGTCGAGCGCCGCCTGAATCAGAGGACGGAAGTCTTTTTTCCCGTCAGCGGCTTCTGCGATATGTTTTATGCCGGGCCACGCCACCGGACCGGTGGTGAAGATGTAGTCGGCGTAACTTTCGCACGGCTTCTGAATGCAGTTCGAGGTCATCAGGATCGCTCCGGGAAACGCGTCGAACTCTTCGCGCTGATTCTGCCAGGCGGTTCCGAAATGTCCGGCCAGGTGGTGATATTTTTTCAGGCCCGGATAGGCGTGAGCCGGGAGCATTTCGCCGTGGGTATAGACGTTGATCTCTTTCCCCTGGGTCTGTTCAAGGAGAAGTTTCAGGTCGGAAAGATCGTGTCCGGAGACGAGAATGCATTTTCCCGGAATCGGGTTGGTCGGAACCGAGGTCGGGTGAGGCACACCGAAACTGAACTGATGCAGCTGTTCGAGGAGCTCCATCGCGATCAGGTTCAGCTCGCCGATCCGGAGCGCCGAGGCAAGGAGAACTTCGCTGTCCGTTGTCTCATCGATTTTGGCGATCTCTTCAAAAAGACCGTCGAGGAGAAGCGCTTCCTTTTCTTCCCATTCGCCGATTGCCTTCTCGTTGGCTTCGATCTCTTTCAGCAGGGCATCTTTCTTTTCCTTGTCTTTGCGGCTGCGGATCTCTTTAACGCGGAGTTTGATCCCTTCGGTATCGAGGCGGAGCGACTCGCGCGCCTGCCGGGCGGTGTGGTAGAAATGCCATGTGTAGGCAGCGACCCCGCGCGCGCCGTAGAGAACGAGTTCCTGCAGGCCGGTGATTTCCGCCCCCAGGCCGCCGAGTCGGACGGTCAGGCTGAGATCGGCGGCCTGGGCGAGAAGCCCGTCAATTTCCTCTTGGGTCGGCATCGGACCCGGCTGCTCGAGCTGGGCTTCCGCTTCCCGGATTTGAATCTTGCATGAATCGAGCTCTTCCAGGCCGATATCCATGCCAAGATCATCGGCAAGGAGCGAAACCGCGCCGGCTTTCATGATGAGACGGGCAATCTCGGCAGGATCGAAATTGACGTTTGTCAGCGTGGCGTAGAGCGCTTCAAGGAGGAAACGGTCGACGACGCGGCTCGAACGGATTTCGGCTTTTCCGGGACGTTTCTTTTTGGAGGGAAACGGCTTTCCGCGGTAGGCGACCCGCTTCCGGGCGATCTCCTTGATCCAGCCTGAAAGGAGATCCTGCAGTGCGGCTGTTTTCGGATCTTTGCCGCAAACGCCGTATTCGGTGCAACCGGTCCCCCCGGCGGTCTGCTGACACTGGTAGCAAAACATATTTCGTCCTCTGGTTTATTCTCTTGTAAGGGCCATTCCCGCAAGCGGGCTTACACCCATTATATCAGCAGTAGTTTTTTTATAAAGGGCGTAAAAAATTTTTTCTCTCGGTCTCTTGACGGGTTCCGAAAATATTGTAGACTGTAGTGTGTTAAGTCCAAGCGCGGGAATGGCGGAATTGGCAGACGCGTCAGGTTGAGGGCCTGATGAGATTTTTTTCTCGTGGAGGTTCAAGTCCTCTTTCCCGCACTCCAAGCCCCGTGAGACGATCACGGGCTTTTTTGTTTACAGTGATCCCGTAGCTCAATTGGATAGAGCGTCGGCCTCCGAAGCCGAAGGTTGCTGGTTCGATTCCAGTCGGGGTTATTC
>ONWH01000201.1 GCA_900321495.1 uncultured Planctomycetota bacterium | reverse complement strand
TTCATGCCCTGAACGTCTCGATTCAGCGGCATGAGGCGGTTTTCGGTCCCCTCGAAATCGACGTTCAAAAAAGGGTAAAGAACTAAACCATGCTCGGCAATTACATCATCCTGGCTCTGTTCATCGCGGTCCTCCTCGGAATCGCCTGTTGGGAAATGTTCCGCACCAAAACGACCGGTGACTTTCTCCTGGGCGGAAAAACCTTAGGCCCCTGGATTCTGGCCGTCTCCTACGGCACAACCTATTTCAGCGCCGTCGTTTTTATCGGGTTCGCCGGCCAGTTCGGCTGGTCGTCCGGTTTCGGCGGCGTCTGGGTCGGCCTGATGAACGCTCTGGTCGGCGGAACGCTCGCCTGGCTCGTCCTGGGGAGGCGGACCCGCCATATGACACACAACCTGAACACCATGACGATGCCCGAATTCTTTTCGGCGCGTTACGGCAGCACCCATATGCGCTGGCTCACCGCCTGTGTTATTTTTGTGTTCCTGATTCCCTATTCCGCCTCGGTCTTCGCCGGTCTCGGCTACCTCTTTAAGCAGGTCTTCAATCTGACCATGCCGCAGGTTCTGACGCTCATCTGCGTCGTGACCGGTTTTTATGTCTTCCTGGGCGGATACAAGGCCGCAGCGCGGATCGATTTCTTCCAGGGGGTCATCATGTTCTTCGGAACACTGCTGATGGTCTATTTCGTTCTGGAGTTCGCGAAAAAGACACTCGACGTCTCTTCGTTTACGGCGGTAATCGACGGGGTGAAACAGAGTTTTGCCGACCATGCCCGAAACGCGGGCCAAGAAGGGGCCACTCCTTTTGACTCGGTCAAGCCGATTCCCGGATTCATTCTCTGGTCGGTCGTCTTCATGACTTCGGTCGGAGCCTGGGGGCTGCCGCAGATGGTCCATAAATACTATGCCATCAAAGACGAGTCTCAGATTTTCCGCGGTGCGATCATCACGACGATCTTCGCCCTGGTGATCGGGGGGAGCGCCTATTTCTGCGGCGCCTTCTCGCATCTTTTGCCCGCCGATCTGCTGTCTGAAAAGATGGGGGGGAATTTCGACTCGAACGCGCTGGTTCCGATCATGCTGATCCGGGCGCTTCCGCCGGCGCTGATGCTGATCATCCTTCTCCTGGTCCTTTCGGCGTCGATGTCGACCCTTTCGTCGCTGGTTCTGGTCTCCTCGTCGGCGGTCAGTATCGACCTGTACAAGGGGTTCCTGGCGAAGGGAAAATCGGAAAAGCATTACCTTTGGGTGATGCGGATTCTGAGTACGGCATTTATCATGGTCTCCTGGGTGATCGCGATGTATAATCCTTCGTGGATCGTGGCGCTCATGTCTCTGTCATGGGGCGCGATTGCCGGCACGTTCCTGGCGCCCTATCTGTACGGACTCTACTGGCGCGGCACGACCAAGGCGGGCGCCTACGCCGGGATGCTGACCGGGTTCCTGACGATGAACGGGATCTACTGGTACCGCTATTTCGCCATCGCGCCGGCCGCCGCCAAGGGGTTTGCCCCGGTCGCCGCGACGATCGCGATCATCGTGCCGTTCTTCGTGGTACCGGCTGTCAGTTTCGTTTCGCGCAAACTCCCCAGCGAGATCGTCGAAAAGGCGTTTGCCGCCGATCTCCCCAAAGCGGAGTAGCCGCCGGAACGTTAATCCGCTGATTCATGCCCGGCTCTTTTTTCGAAAGGGCCGGGCGTTTTTAATTCTTATCCATCTTTTCTAACTTCGCAGGTTTCTGAATTCAGGAGGTTCTGCATCGAATTGCTCCCGATCGGCGGAAAAATTTTTTGAAAAATTTTCCGCAAAACCAGGTTTTTTCTTAAAGTCTCTCTTTACTCAGTTCTTCAAAATTGGAAAAATACCCCGCTTCTATTCTCGGACCGCCGCGGTTCGGGAGAGGCCTATCTGATGCCGGAAAGAACCGACTCTTTCCGTACCGCCTTTGAGGTCGCGTTATGAGAATATTCCCGAACACGAAAAGTTTCCTCGCCACCGTCAGCAGGGTCGCTCTGGGTGTCTGCTTTATGTTTCTGGCCGCGCCGCCCGCCTTTGATTCCGCGGAGGGACAGCTTTGGGCCGCCGGTCCGCAGCCGACGAGCGGTACAGACGAGGATGAACCGACCTATCCCGATCCCCCCAAGATCGAGGATATCTGGGATGCCGACAGTCCGGCGACCACCTTGTACGCGGGAATGCACGCTTCGGGAATCGGATACCAGTATTGGAACAACTATATGCTGATGGAGACCATCTGGGAACGCCTCCGGAACGTTCCCCTGGTGACCTACAACGGCGAGGACGGTGCGGGAAGCCCGGGTATGGTTCCGGGCAACGGCGGTTACGGCACCGTTCCGGCGGATCAGGTCGGAGGATACCGGTATTCGACCGGCGGGTATCCGACCGCGCCGTACGGAACCGGCTACGCGCCGGGTTATGAAGAGGGACAGCCTCTCTATCAGACCGGTTATCCCTATTACCAGGACGGCATCATGTATAACCCGTATGCCCCTCAGCAGCCGTATTACCAGCAGGGCGCCGCTCCCGTTTACCGCGGTCAGGCCGCCTACGGCGATCCCGGAACATTGATCTACTCCCTCTGGGGCGGCGTGGTCGGCGGAAGCGGGAAGGTCAAAGATCATGCCAGCGCTCTCGGCTACAAGACAAAAGATTTCGGCGGCTACATCGGAATCGATCTCTTTGGTTCGACCGACTGCCGCAGCGGTCTGTTCTACGCCTACCAGAAGAACGAACTCAAACAGGAACACCTTGGCTACACATACCTCTATAACCAGCGCGGCATCCTTTACGACCCCCGGACGATTATCGGCGAAGGGGAGGAAAAACAGTACAGCACCGAATACGATTACAAACTGGATTTCGCCGGCGAGTTCGACGGGAAACTCAAAGGCCACAACCACCTGATCGGCCTCTATCACCAGTTCGGCAGCGAATTTGTCTACAATATCGTAACCGCCCGGTTCGGATTGAACCGCATGAAATCCAAATCGACCCTTTCCGAAGCGGGGACCGCCGACGAGACGATCGGAAGAACCGTTGCGACCTACCTCGACGGCGAATTGGTGGATCCCGGTTATACGGAAATCGAGCAGCTCACCGTTGATGCGGACGGCCTTTACAATCTGAGCAGCAAGTATAACGAGTATCTCGGCGGTGTCAGTCTCGAGCGGGGCGCGAACCTCAAATTCCTCAATGTCTTCACGTTCTCCCCCCGCGGCACGCTCGATTACACCTATATGTTCCGCGATAAGATCAAAGAGACCGTCGACGGCGTCGGTGTCAATTACTACAAGAAAAAGAGTTATCACAGTCTGCGCAGTCAGTTAGGCGCCGATCTGGCGCTCGACCTCTATCCCGGCGACGGCCATTTCCGCGTCCTGGCGCGCGGCGGCTGGATTCACGAGTTTCTCAGTTTCCATTACGGCAAAACCATGCTGACCGATGTCTACGGACACGATTGGGAAGGGAAGGGGAACCCCGCCGGCCGCGACTGGGCGGTGCTCGGCGCAGGCGCCGAATGGACGATTGTCCCGGCGTTCATGATCTTCGCCGACTGCGACTATTACAAGAACAAGTATCTCGGTTCCCATTACGGCGACGCCGGCATCAAACTGATGTGGTAAAAGGCGTCCGGAAAGCGATGTCAGAGAATATTCTCGAAATCGACTACCCCCTCCTCAGGGCGTGTCTTAACGCCGAACCGGGGGGGTGGAAAAACTTCGTTGACCGTTTCCTCGGCCTGGTGCTCCACACGATCGACCACACGGCGCGTCAGGG
>ONWH01000008.1 GCA_900321495.1 uncultured Planctomycetota bacterium | reverse complement strand
GTCGAGTCGCGTCTCCCCCACCTGATCGCCCGCGATCACGTCCCGCGGGTCGGGATCACCGCCGCCCGGGGAGTGATCACGCTGCGGATCGCCGCGCGGGGGGAAGACGCCGCGGAATGCCGCCGCCAGGCCGACGAGACCGCGAGGGTGATATACGACCGGCTGGGCGATCTGGTTTTCGGGGAAGGGGACGCGACTCTTGCGTCGGTCGTCTCGGAAAAACTCGCCGCCGCCGGAAAGCGTCTGGCCACCCTGGAATGGGGGACCGGCGGGTTCCTGGCGCAGCAGGTTCCCCGCACCCTTTTCGCCGGCGGCCTGGTCGATTCGGGGGACGGCCTGATTCAAAGGACGCTCGGCCTTGCCGCGGGCGCTTCCCTGGAAGAGGCGCTCCGCGCCTGGCAGCGGGTGACCGGCGCCGAGGCGCTTCTGGCGGTCGGCCCTTTCCCCGCCGGGGAAGAGGAGACGCTCACCGAACAGTTCCCCGTTTCGGCGGCGGCGCTTTTGGACGGCGCGTATCGGGAGGCGTCGTACCCCTACGGATTCCACCCGGCGATCGTCAAACCGGTCTTCGCCGCCCGCGCGTTCGACCTCCTGCGTAGGCTTCTTTTCTGATTTTTCCGGGCGTTTTTCTCACAAAAGACGCTCCTTTCCGATTTTTCGGGGAATATTATAATTCATATAATTCGTGGAAATCGGGAGAAGCGCCGGGCGTTTCGGGCCCGGCGCCGTTTACCACAGCAGACTAACCCAAGAGAAAGTTGAAACAATGGCTCTGATCGTTCAAAAGTTCGGCGGGACGAGTGTCGCGGACACGCAGAAGATCCTGGCGGCGGCGCGCAAGGCGATCCGCGAGGTCAAGGCGGGAAACAAGGTCGTGATGGTTGTCAGCGCGATGGGGAAAAACACCGACCATCTGATCGCCCTGGCCAAGGAGATCAGCGAAAACCCGAATTCCCGGGAACTCGACATGCTCATGTCGACCGGCGAACAGGTGACCGTCTCGCTCATGGCGATGGCGCTCCAGTCGCTCGGCCATCAGGCGGTCAGCTACACCGCCGCGCAGATCGGGATCCGGACCGACAACGCGTTCAACAAGGCGCGGATCAAGAGCATTTCGACCGAACGGATGCGCAGGAGCCTCGACGCGGGGAAGATCGTGATCGCCGCCGGGTTCCAGGGGATCGATGACGACCTGAACATCACCACGCTCGGCCGCGGCGGAAGCGATACCACGGCGGTCGCCCTGGCCGCCGCGCTCGGCGCCGATTCGTGCGATATCTACACCGATGTCGACGGCGTCTACTCGACCGACCCGCGGATCGTCCCGGAAGCGCGGAAGATGGAACGGATCAGCTACGACGAAATGCTCGAAATGGCGAGCCTCGGCGCGGGCGTCATGCACAGCCGTTCGATTGAGTTCGCCAAGAAGTTCGCGACCCAGGTCCACGTGCGGAGCAGTTTCAGCGACACGCCCGGCACGATCATCGGGCCGGAGCCGGAATCGGATAAGATTCCCGTCTGCGGGATGGCGCTTGAAAAGAACGAGGCGCGGATCACCGTCGCCGGGGTTCCCGACGTTCCGGGGGTCGTGATGAAACTCTTCTCGAAAATCGCCGCCGCGCGGATTCCGGTCGACATGATCGTTCAGAGCGCCGGGAGCCAGGGGAAGACCGACATCTCGTTCACGGTCGGCGGGGGAGATCTCCATAACGCGCTGGAACTGGTCAAAAAGGTCGCCGAAGAGATCGGCGCCAGAGAGGTGACCGGTGACGACAACCTCTCGAAGGTCTCGATCGTCGGGCTCGGAATGGAGACCCGGCACGGCGTGGCGCAGACGATGTTCCGCGTTCTGGCCGAGCGGGAAATCAACGTCGAGATGATCACGACCAGCGAAATCAAAGTCTCGGTTCTGGTCAACCGCGCCCAGGGGGTAGAGGCGCTGCGCGCCGTTCACGCCGCGTTCCAGCTCGACCGCGACCCGGCCGACCGCGATGAGGTCAAGGCCGACGTGGACCTTTCCGCCGCGCAGACTTCGCTGGCCGACGCCGGTTACTCTTCGGCGGTTCTTTCCGACGTCCTCGTCTCGCGCCTGAGCGGGATGGAAGACATCGTCATCGAGCAGATCGCGCTCGACCGCTCGCAGATGCGGGTCACCCTTTCGGGGCTTCCCGACAGTCCCGGCCTGGCCGCCGAAGTCTTCGGCCGGATCGCCGAAAAGTCGGTCGTGGTCGATATGATCGTCCAGTCGAGCGGCGACAAGGCGCAGGGGGTCGCCGAGATCAGTTTCACCGTTCCGCGCGAAAACCTGCCCCAGATCGAGTCGCTCGCCGATGAGTTCAGGACCAGGCACAACTGCGAAGTCTCGTGGAACCCGACCGTGGCGAAACTCTCGGTCCGGGGAACCGGGCTCCGCAGCCATACCGACCTGGCGCTCCGGATGTTCGAGACCTTCTCGCGCGCCAAGATCAACGTCAGCATCATCGGGACGAGCGAACGGAGCGTCAACGTCGTGATCGACGACGCCGACGGCGACGAAGGGTTCAAACTCTTAAAGCGCGAATTCGGAAAAGAGCTTGCCTGATTTTTTCCAGGCGGATTCACGAAAGGGACGGCGGATCCCTCTGCGGGGTTTGCCGCCCTTTTTTTCATTCTTCCGGATCCGGTCCGCCTTCCCTTTTCCGGCACGCCTTTCCCCCTTGAAAACAGCCGAAAAAACCGAAAAACACAGGCTTCACCGCGCCCTCTTCCCTCCCCCGGAGACGGGCCAACCCCCTTTTCATTCGGGGGGCATGCGATTATAATAGTCGCTATCGGAGGAGTATCCATATGAGAAGAGAAGTCGATTTATCCCCCTACGGAATTTTTGTCAGCCGCGTTCACCGGAATCCCTCTCCGGCCCAGCTCTACGAAGACGCCATTCTTCGGGAGAACGCCGCCGTCACTTCGTCCGGGGCCCTCATGAACAGTTCGGGCGCGAAAACGGGCCGCAGCCCTAAAGATAAGCGGATTGTCGATAACCCCGAAAGTACCGGCAATATCTGGTGGGGGCCGGTCAACCAGAAGATTTCCGACGATTCGTTCCTCTACAACCGCCGCCGCGCGATCGACTACCTCAATACGCGCGATCTGATCTACGTGATCGACGCCTACGCCGGGTGGGACAAGGCGAACCGGATCAAGGTCCGGGTCATCTGCGCGCGCGCCTATCACGCCCTTTTCATGTCGAACATGCTCGTCCGGCCGACCCCTGAGGAGCTTCTCCATTTCGGCAAGCCGGACTACGTCATTTTCAACGCCGGGCAGTTCCCCGCCGACCCGTCGGTCGAGTCGGTCTCCTCGACGACGAGCGTCGCGCTCAACTTCGAGCGGGGCGAGTTCGTCATTCTGGGAACGGAATACGCCGGCGAGATGAAAAAAGGCGTCTTCACGATCATGAACTACCTGATGCCGAAGAACGGCATCCTCTCGATGCACTGTTCGGCGAACGAGGGATCCGCCGGCGACGTCTCCCTCTTCTTCGGACTTTCCGGCACCGGGAAGACGACCCTCTCGACCGAACCGAACCGGAAACTGATCGGCGACGACGAGCATTACTGGACCGACCACGGGATCGTCAATATCGAGGGGGGCTGTTACGCCAAGTGCATCAACCTCTCGAAAGAGAACGAGCCGGAAATCTTCAACGCGATCCGTTTCGGAACGGTTCTCGAAAATACCGTCTTCGACGACAAGACCCGCCTGGTCGATTTCTACGACTCCTCGCTGACCGAGAACACCCGCGCCTCGTACCCGATCGAGTTCATTGAGAATATCAAAAAACCGTGTGTCGGGAACCATCCGAGCAATATCATCCTGCTGACCTGCGACGCGTTCGGCGTTCTTCCGCCGGTGAGCCTCCTTTCCCCCGAACAGGCGATGTACCACTACATCAGCGGCTATACCGCCAAGGTCGCCGGCACCGAGGTCGGCATCGTCGAGCCGCAGGCAACCTTTTCGGCCTGTTTCGGCGCGGCGTTCCTCGTCTGGCATCCGACGAAATACGCCGAACTCCTCGCCGAGAACATCAAGAAGTACGGCTCGCGCGCCTGGCTGGTCAATACCGGCTGGTGCGGCGGGAAGTACGGCGTCGGCAAGCGCCTTTCGATCCGCCACACACGCGCCATCATCGACGCGATTCACAGCGGCGAACTGGCCAAGGCGCCGACGGTTGTCGATCCGATCTTCGGGCTGCGCGTTCCGACCGTCTGTCTGAACGTCCCCCCCGCGGTTCTCATTCCCGAGAACGCCTGGGACGACAAGGAAGAGTACGAGAAGACCGCGCGCAAACTCGCCGGTCTCTTCCACGAAAACTTCGCGAAATACGCCGATCAGGCGAGCGACGCGATCAAAAACGCCGGTCCGCCCCGCATTGAGGGGTAATGTCATTTTCCATGGAAGAACCGACTACCGTTCAGGAAATCGAAATCACGAAAGCCGAGCCCTTCTGGCGTGCCGTCCTCTTTTCGCCGGTGCGCGGGATGCGCCGGCTTTACGATTGGGTTCTCTCCTGGTCCTATTCGCCGTTCGGTCCGTCGATCCTCGCCCTGGTCTCGTTCGCCGAGAGTTCCTTCTTCCCGATCCCGCCCGATCCCCTTCAGATCGCCCTTTCGATCGAACGGCCCCGCCGTTCGTTCCGCTACGCGCTGATCAGCGCCGCCGCCTCGGTTCTGGGCGCCCTTCTGGGGTGGGTGATCGGTCACGCCCTCTGGGGATGGCTCGGCCCCTATTTCGTGCCGAACATCATCTCCGAGGCGAACATGCTCAAAGTCCGCAGCTTCTTCGACACGTGGGGGTTCTGGGCTCTCTTCGCCGCCGCGTTCACGCCTCTTCCGTTCAAGGCGTTTACGATCACCGGCGGGATGATGGCGATGCCGATTCCCGCGTTCACCGTCGCCTGTTTCATCGGCCGGTCGCTCCGTTTCTTTGCCGTGGCGACCCTCCTTTTCTTCTTCGGGCCGAAGGTGAAAGGGTTCATCGACAGGTATTTCGGGATCCTTTCGGTCGTCTTCCTGGTCATGCTGGTCGGCGGGTTTTATTTGATCAAATATATCCTTTAACCGGGAGAGGCCCCGCCGATGGAATCCGAGTCGAACCGAACATCGCCCGCCGCCGGCCGTCTTCTTTGGGGGCGTTTTTTTCTCTTTCTTCTGATCGCCGCGCTGGTGACCGGTATCGATCTGGGGACGAAACGCTTCTTTTTCGACCGGCTCGGATTCCCGTCCGGAAACGTCGAGTGGGTCATTCAGGACGTTTTCGGGTTCCAGACGAGCCTGAATCCCGGGGCCCTCTGGGGAGTCGGCGCGCGGCAGACAACGCTCCTTTCGGCGGTCTCGTTCGCCGCTCTGGCGGGGGTTCTTTTCTGGCTCCGCTGTGAGGGGGGGAAGTCGCTCTGTGTCGTCATTTCGCTGGCGCTGATTGCCGGCGGGATTCTGGGGAACCTCTGGGACCGCCTGGCGCTGCACGGAATCTTCTGGCCCGCGGGATACGTCGGGCACCTTGCCGGAACCCCGATCCACGCGGTCCGCGACTGGATCCTGGTGATGATCGGCTCGTATCACTGGCCGAACTTCAATATTGCCGACGCCGCCCTGGTCTGCGGCGTCGGGCTGATGATCCTGCGCGTTTTCCTGACCCCGGGTCCGAAACGCGGCCGCACCGGTGAGGTTACGGAAGTTACGGAATAATTGCCATGGCACGAAAGAAACGTGACGACCTCTTTGAAAATTCGCAGATGACCTTCCTGGAACATCTCGATGAGCTCCGCTACCGGCTGATCCGGGCGATCTACTGGCTTGCGGCGGGGTTCGTCCTCGCGCTGATTCCGATCGGAAGCCACGGCTCGCTGACCAGCCGGGCGGTCTCGTGCATCCAGCGCCCGCTGACCCAGGCTCTTGAACGGTACTATACCGAGCATTCCACCCGGAAACTCTCGGGCGAGATGGATCAGCTCCGGCAGCTCGGCTATTCGCAGAACGTCGCGCAGATTCCCGAACGTCTCGGAATGGCCGAACGGGAAGTCTGGCTTTTTCCCGACGATATCGCCCGGCTCCGCCGGATCCTGGACGGCGAAGACGCCGCCGCGGCGCCTGGGAAGCCGGCTTTGCTGACGAACGCGCGGGCGCTCGAACAGATCGACAACTCCGGGTCTTTCGGGACGCTTTCGCCCGGCGCGGCCGACGCCGCCGAGCCGATCCCCTTTTTCTTCTGGGAGAAGCTCGCAAACGATCCGCGGATCCGCGCCAAGTCGCTCAGTATGCCCGAGACGTTCGTGATCTTCCTGAAAGCCGCGCTTGTCCTGGGCGCCTTCATC
This sequence comes from uncultured Planctomycetota bacterium, assembly GCA_900321495.1. Classification (GTDB taxonomy): domain Bacteria; phylum Planctomycetota; class Planctomycetia; order Pirellulales; family Thermoguttaceae; genus RUG695. The sequence continues at coordinate 2,624 of ONWH01000008.1, read as the reverse complement.
GGAAGTCCCGGGCTCTTTTACCACTTCTGGGCGTTCGTCGGAGCGGGGCTCTATCCGAAAGAGCGGCGGCTCGTCTACCGCTTCTTCCCCTTCAGCCTTTTCCTCTTTTTCGCCGGCGCGGCGCTCGCCTTTTTCGTCGTCTTCCAGTTCGTATTGCATTACCTGCTGACCTTTAACTCGGGCCTGAACGTTGACCCGGACCCGCGGATCAGCGAATGGCTGAAACTGGCGATCGGCCTTCCGATCGGGTTCGGACTCGGATTCCAGCTGCCGCTGGTGATGTTCGCCCTCTACCGCCTGCGCATTTTCACCACGAAGGACTACATGAGCCAGTGGCGGATCTCCGTTCTGGTCATCGCGTTCGGGGCGATGATGCTCACTCCCCCCGACCCGGGGAGCATGTTCTGTATGATGGTTCCGCTGATCTCGCTCTACTTCCTGGGGATCGGCCTGTGTAAACTGTGGCCCCTGCCGAAGAGCGAATTCGACGAGGCCGATGAAGAAGACTAGCACGAAGGAGAAGCTTTGATGGGCGAGGAGTTTACCCCGAAATCCGATTTTTTTATCGGCATCGATTCCGACGGGTGCGCGTTCGATACGATGGAACTGAAACAGAAAGAGTGTTTCATTCCGACGATCATCAAGCACTGGGGCTGGCAGAGCGTCAGCAAATACGCGCGTGAAGTGATCGAGTTCGTGAACCTCTACTCGAAGACGCGCGGAATCAACCGTTTTCCCGCGCTGATCGACGATTTCAAGTGGCTCGCCAGGCGGCCCGAGGTGATCGCCCGCGGCCTGAAGGTCGAGCCGCCGCAGGAGATCATCGACTGGATGAACCGCGAGACGAAACTCGGCAACGCCGCGCTGGCCGCCGAGGTCGAGCGGACCGGCGATCCGGTTCTGAAAAAGACTCTCGCCTGGTCCCTCGAGGTGAACGAGGTGATCGACGCGATCGTCGGGGAAGGGGTCGCTCCGTTCCCGCTGGTGCGCGAAAGTCTTGAAAAGGCGGGGAAGAAGGCCGACATCATGGTCGTTTCGGCCACGCCGCAGGCCGCGCTGGTCAAGGAGTGGGAAAATCAGGGTCTTCTCCCCTACGTCTCGACGATCGCCGGGCAGGAGATCGGCACCAAGAAGGAGTCGCTCCGCTGGGCCGCCCGCTATCCGAAAGATCATGCGCTGATGATCGGCGACGCGCCGGGCGATTACAAGGCAAGCATCGCCAACGACGTCCTCTTCTTCCCGATCAATCCCGGCGAAGAGGAGAAGAGCTGGGAGGCGTTCCTCGGCGAAGGGCTCGACCGCTTCTTCGCGGGGACCTTCGCCGGCGAATATCAGCAGAAGCTCCTCGACGAGTTCGACCGCCATCTGCCGGAACTCCCCCCCTGGAAAACGGTCTGACCACTAACAGGTTCCCGCGTGCGAACCGGAAAGGAAATCCGCGATGAAATGCCCTTACTGCCGAGCCGATAACGACCGCGTCGTCGACACGCGGGTCGCCGAAGACGGGTTCATGATCAAGCGCCGCCGCTACTGCAACGTCTGCAACCGCCGCTTCACCACCTACGAGCGGATCGAGGTGACGAACATCCGCGTCATCAAGCGGGACGGCACCCGTGTTCCGTTCGACCGCGAGAAACTCCGTAAAGGGATCGAGCGCGCCTGCTGGAAGCGGCCGGTCAGCGAAGGGCAGATCTCAGCGCTGATCGCGCGGGTCGAGACGAAAATCGAAAATGACGGCGAGAATGAAATCGACACCGACTACATCGGCGAAAACGTCCTGGCCTGTCTGCGCGAACTCGACGAGGTCGCCTACGTCCGGTTCGCCTCGGTCTACCGGAAGTTCGACAGTGTCGACGACTTTTCGCGCGAGCTCCGCTCCCTTCTGAAAGAGCAGTCGAAAAAGCGCCGTCAGGGAAAAACGCGCAAGGCGGAGGAACCTCCGAAATAGTCTGTTCCGATCCTGTTAAAATCTTAATGCTGGAAAAATAGAAAAAAGAGGCAAAGACGGTTGACGTCCTTTCCCTTTTCGGAATATAATAGGGTGCAGCGCCGTTTGCGTCCCTTTCGGTAAAACCGGTTGTATCGGTTAGGGCGTGCGGGGCGGCACCCTTCCGGTGATTTTCCCCGTTTCCCGACAAGGGGGGCGGGAAGGGGAGCCGATTTATCAGATAAGGAGTCTGATCGGCTTTCCCGCCGTGGCCGGGGGCGGTCCCGGCGTTTGTAAAATTGGGTTGGCGGTTCGGCTGACAGATCGCAGAGAGAGGTTGCTTTATGAACCTGGTTGGAAAGATATTTGTAAGTCTCATCGCGATAATGAGCATCATCTTTTTTTCGCTCTCACTGACGCTCTATGCCAACCACAAGAACTGGAAAGAGGATTCCGCCGCCAAGCAGCAGCGGATCGCCCAGCTCGACAAGGAAAAAACAACCCTGACCGCCCAGAAACAGGATCTCGAAAACAAAATCGCCAAAGAGCGGGAAGCCTACGAAGCGACGATCGGCGCCCTTCACGACGTGGTGCAGGATCTCCAGGTTCAGAACGACAGCCTGACCGAACGGGAACAGCAGACCGAAAAGGACCTGCAGCAGCGTCTCGACGTGATCGCGGCGAACAACGCCGCCAT
>ONWH01000002.1 GCA_900321495.1 uncultured Planctomycetota bacterium | reverse complement strand
TCCTCAACCTGGTCGACTGTCCGCGCATCGGCGGTCCCTTCGAGAACCTGGTCGTTCAGGATTCCGTTCGAGCTCATCACCACGCGCAGAAGTGCCTGGTAGACCCAGAGATCCTCTTGCAGATACCAGACCTCGATCGACCGTGGGACCGCTTCCCGCCAGTTGAGAAGGCTGAATATCTCCGGGTTCTGCCAGTCGACATTCCCGACCTGCCGGCTCCGTTCTTCGAGCGTGGGGAGACCGGGGAGGATTTCGTTGTTCGCAATGTCGCGGGGATTGAACGAGTATTCGTTCTGGTTGAAGTTCATAAGCGCCGGGTCAATGCCGTCGCCGGGGATCGAGCCGGCCCCCGGCGTCCCCATCCGCATCATCGCCGGCATGGCGGCCGTCGAGTCGGCGGTCCGGCTCCCCCCGGAGACGTACTGGCCGGGGTTGGTGATCATCGGGTCGGTTTCAACCCAGTACTCCGTCCGCTCGGCGGCGGGGATTTCAGAAAGGCGCTGGCGCAGTGCGCTTTCCTTGATTTCCTCAATGTATTGCTTTGATTCGTGGTACTGATAGACACGCCCGTCTTTGCCGAAAAGGTAGAGAAGCGGTTCGGTATAGACGTCGGCCTGTTCGATCGAGCGGTCAATGTAGACCGGCTCGAACCGCCCTGTCGGAGGAGCTCCCTCCTCTCGCACAAACTGGTAGCATCGGACCTGATACCGGCGCCGGTTGACGTCGATGAGCAGCTGCGGCAGGTTGGCGCTCATCATCCCGGCGTAGTCCTCCAGGATATACGGTTTGCCGACTCCGATCGGCGACTCGAACTTGGCGTTTTCGACGATCTTCAAGAATTCGGACGAAAGGCGGCGGGGCCACTTGTTCCGTTTCTTCTGCTCGTCATACATCAGCTTCCAGGTGTCCTTGACGTTGCTGGTGAGTGTTTCGGTTTCGCTCTGGATCGCCTTGATGGTGTCTGAATTCGGATGTTTCGAGTTCGAGGCGATGTCGTCAACCGCCTTCTTTTCGGAGTTGACGCTCGAAACACTCTGCTCGAAATCGGTCTTGATCTTCCCCATCGCCATATTTTTCAATATGAATGCGACCAGCACGAGAACCGGGAGAACCATCCAGAAGTAGTGCTTCTGAATGATTTTCAGAATATCGCCGGCGGTGAGGGATGAAGCGTTCGCTTTATTCTTGGCCATCAGTTCGCCGCCTCCTCTCCAGCGGCGGGCGCATTTGCCGGGGCGCTTGCCTCAGCCGATGGGGCTTCGGAGGCAGGCGCATTTTCGGGCGCGGCATTCGGCGCGCTGCCACCCTGCGGACCGGCGGGGGTTTTTCCGCTTTTCGCGTCCGCTTCTTCCTGGGCGGCCCGCCTTTCGGCGATCCGCTCTTCACGGATGCTCGGCGGGGTCTCCTGCCAGACGAACTGAACCGTGAAATCAAACCGGCGCAGCTGAAGAACTTTTTCGCTGTTGTTCTGACTCATATTCTGGGCGACGGCGCCCAATCCGGGGAGATTCCCCCCCATCATCGGCATCATTCCGGGCATCGCGCCGGGCATCATCCCGGGGACCGCACCCGGCATCATTCCGGGCATTGCGCCGGGCACCATTCCGGGAACCGCGCCGGGAACACCCGTTCCCGCGCCGCCCCGGGCACCGCCGGCGGTCGCTCCCGTCCGGCCGGAAAGGGAGTTTTCCTTCGTCTTGTTCAATTCCTGGATTGCCGCTTCCGGGTCGAGGACACGGTAGTTCTCATCAACCTGTCCCGGATTGATCATCACGGGATAGAATATTCCGAAGTCGCGGAACGAGACCGTTTCGGTCTGACTTTCGGCGTTCCCGCTCTGGCGCTGCTGTTCAAGGCTGACCGGCAGCTGCACGTAGCCGTGTTTCAGCCAGGGGAGGAACCGGCGGCGGACATATTCCGGGCCGCGGTTCGAGTCGCTCCGTTCCGATGAGTTGTGGTAGTGATACGCGGTCAGCTGGACGACATTCCCGGCGCCCGAAGGACCGGGGATCAGTTCCAGACGCGGGTCTTTGCTGTCGACGAACTCGTCGTCCGCTCCGGCGGCTGCGCCGCCTTTCCCTTTGCCGCCTCCCCCCTTGGCGGAACCTTTCCCCTTCGCGCCGCCCCCGCCGCCAGCGGCGGGCGCTTTGGCCGGTTTCTTGGGAGCGCGGCCGCCCGCCTTACCGCCCGATTTGCCGCCTCCTTTACCCCCTTTGGCGTTTCCGGCGGCCGTGGCATAAGCGGCGATTCCGAACTCGGGCGCCTCGGGGAAGGCGTAGTTTGTTTCCAGGACGGAGGCGTCCCCCTCGTCGGCGGCCTCAAACCACTTCGCCTCAATATCGTCGATGGTATACCACTTGCGGACCTGCTCGAACCACCCCGAGAGATCTTCGACCGGGACGACTTCGATATTGTCAATGTAGATACGGTCAAGATTCGAGATCGCCTCGGCCTTTTCGCGCGCGTTCATCGACGAGAATTCCGGCGGGAGAGTTTCAACCAGGTGGACGTCGTCGGGGAAGAACCCTTCGGGAATTTTCAGAAAGGCGTTGAGCGTCTTGATCAGCTCAATCCATGTCACACGTCCTTCGACGTTCGATGTGAGGGTCTTGCCGATCACGTCCATTTTTTTGAACTTTTCGACTTCGTCCTTGACGCCCTTGTTGATCCGTTCCGATTCGGAATGAACCCGTTTGGCGGTATCGACCGCCGAGGTGAGCTCCGAGTTGCGCACAGTCGCCAGCGCCGATGTCGAACTGATGAACTGGATCGCGAACGCCAGGAGCAGAAGCGCCGCCGCGGCGAGTGCCCACGGCTTTTTACTGTTGACCAGACGGTCGCGCACCACTTCGGGTGGAATCAGGTTGACGTCGAGCGTTCCCTGGTGCAGCAATTGGAGCGCCAGTCCGTAGGCGACGGCAAACGACGAGATGTTTTCGCGAAACTGGGGGCTGTTGAGGACTTCGGGGCCCTGAAGCCGGTCGTACGATGTCGGCAGAACCACTTCCATGTTCAGGGTTTTTGCCAGAAAGTTCCGCAGTCCGGGGAGCTTCATCGCGTTGCCCATCGCGTAGATGCGGCGAATCTCGGCGTTGCGGTTCAGGTTGTTGTAATACTTAATCGAACGTTCGATTTCGGACTGCATTTCGGTAAAGACGGGGCGCATGGCGACGATGACCGCGCGCACGTCGGGGCTTTGCGCCGCGTTCCGCTTGATATGCTCGGCATTCGAAAAGGTGAGTTTGAGCGACTTGGTCAGCGCTTTGGTGAAGGCGTTTCCGCCGATCGGAATGTTGCGCAGCCAGATCGTCGTGCCGTTGGTGATCACCACCTCAGAGGTGTCGGTCCCCACATTCAGGATCAGGTCGTACTTGTTCGAGCCGGCTCCTTCGGTTCCGTCGGCGCCGGGCGGGTTCGCCCCGTAAAAGTTGTGTACATAGCTGTTGTAGAGCGCAATCGGCGCCCCCTGGATGGCGTCGATATCAATGTTGTTTTCGGCATAGCTTGCGATTGTCTTATTGGCAAGCTCTTTTTTCATCGCGTACATGAAGATGTTCGCGTCAAGGAGAATTGAGCCTTCCTGAGTCCCGCCGACTTCGCGGTAGGTCCAGATGACGTCGTCCAGGTTGAACGGAAGCCACTGGCGCACTTCGTATTGAACAAGATCTTTGATCTTCTTCGGTTCAACCGGGGGGAGGGACTGGAAACGCCAGAGCGCGCTCTGGCCGCTGACCGAGACGGCGATCCGTTCCCCCTTGATATCGTTGCGCGAAAGGAAGAGACGGAGCGATTCGGCCAGGATCTCTTTCGGGTCGGCGCCCGGCTGCGACATCACTTTGTTATGCTCGATATAGTCGAACGCCAAAACGCGGAGCGTGCCCGGTTCATCCCCCAGCTGACAGCGGAGAGCTTTCAGCGAAGTGTTCCCAACGTCAATTCCCCAAACGATTTCGTTTTTAGCCATGGTACCCGATAAAATGTCTACCCGATTATGCCGAGGGAGTCTTTTAGCCGCGAAGAGGGGAAAACGCTTTCGGAACCGTTTTTCCCCGGACACTATCATCCATCATAACATCATCCGAGTAAAAAATCAAAACTTTCGTTATCTTTCACTCTTTTTTTATATATTCCCGAGATTTTTTTACGGAAAGAATTCCTAAAATCGGAATTTTCGGATCTACCTGTCCGGCAGCGTTTTTCCGTTCGGCAGAGGGCCGGAAGGCGGGGTGGGGTCAGATGCCGGTGCCGCCGTCGGTCCCGTCGGATTCGGCGGAGGACGGGGACGCATTTTCCTCTTGCGGGATAATCAGAACGTTATTGCCGAAATCGGTGTCGTCTTCTTCGATCGGACGGCCGTCCTCCCCGAACCGCGTGTCGGCGACCGCGGTTTTGCTCCGGGCGACGGCAACCAGGTCTTCGTAGATCTCATCGCGCGGTTTGCCGCTGATTTCCGAAAGGGCATCGGCGACTTCTCCCAGGTAACGGAGAAAGACGCTGCGGCGTTCCCCTTCGCGCTTCACCTGCTGACGCCGTTTCAGGAACATGCCGAGTTTCCGCCCGACCGCCTGGAGGGCGAGCCGGAGCTCCTTCTGGATTTCGGGGTAGGCGGCGATCGCCTCTTTCGATTCGCTCGTGAAAGGGACCCAGACACTTGCCAGGTGGACGATGATCGTCAGCGGGCCGCGCGGGAGCTGTCCGCGCGTCTGGGAGAGGCCGTAGGCTCGCCAGTTCATCTGAGAAACCGACTGCGTGATGAGACACGCCCCCGGCTGGAACTGAAGCGGAACTCGGTTGGCGAACCTGTAGACGGTCATGGTCTGCCCCTCGTTGAGGTTCATGGTCTGCAGCGATTCCAGAAGAGCATTGAACTCTTTCGGGAGAAGTTTGCCGGGGGAGACGCGGGGACGGATCCGGGCGTTCTTGATGATCTTATCGGCTCCGTCCGGACCGATTCCGTCGAACGCCGCGGTCAGGAACTGGCGCATCGTCCGGGCGTCGCTTTCGTGGAGCATTTCAGTCAGTGTTTCGCGCGTCACCTTTTGCAGAGCGGGACCTCCGCCATAGGCCAGACCGACTTCCACCTGGAACGGATTCCCCCGGTAGACTGCCGGCGGGCGGGTCGCGGCGGCGAAAAATTCGCCCGGAACCACTTTGTGCAGACCTGCCAGAATATGATGTTCGCCGATCGGAATGATGCAGTCGGTCGAAGGGGCCGGGATTTTTGTCTCGGGAATCGCATAGAAGAGGGCCTCGGCTTCGTCGCGCGGCATTTCGCGCGGATTGGCGCGGGTCGAAATCTTCGCCGTCTGGCAGAGAGTGCGCGCCACCGCCGACGAGACGCGGCAGAACGATTCGGTCAGGAACTTCAGAAGGGTAGGCTCTTTCGCCTCGTGGAGCATGTTGATCAGATGCCCCAGTTCGATTCCGTAGGGATGCGGCTTGATCTCTACCGGTTCGGGGGGAAGGTCGGTAACGCTGGCGCTGTAAGTCGTTTCGTTCCCTTCCGGGTCGGTGTAGTGGAGCGTGGCGTGCGGATTGGCGATTGCCGTCTCTTCGAGGTACTCATCGACACTTCCGCGCCCCCGCTGGTATTTTGCCTCCAGCTCAATCGTGACGCGCGTCCCGCTCGGGACTTCGACCCAGTCGATCTCCTGCTCGACGATCATCTTTCGTCCGATATCGTTCGGCGGAATCTCGACCCCGTTCCCCTCGCCGTTGAGGATGTCGGGGCGGTTCAGTTTGGTGTCCATCCGCAGGACATAGTAATGCGCCGGTTTGCGCGGCGAGGTCTTCGAGACGATCTTGATCGGTTTGCCGGTTGTCAGAAGACCGTACATTCCGGCGGCGCTGATCCCGATCCCCTGTTGGCCGCGGCTCATCCGGAGCCGGTGAAACTTCGAACCATAGAGGAGTTTCCCGTAGATATTCGGAATCTGTTTCTTGATGATTCCCGGACCGTTGTCCTGAATGGCGACCCGGTAACGGGACGGGCCGGTCATGTCGATCTGAACCCAAATCTCGGGGAGAATTCCCGCCTCCTCACATGCGTCGAGAGAGTTGTCAACCGCTTCCTTGACCGTTGTCAGAAGCGCTTTGCGGGGATTGTCGAATCCAAGCAGATGGCGGTTCTTCGCAAAAAACTCGCTGACCGAGATCTCTTTCTGGGCAAGCGCCATACTCTCCGCGTTGGCGCGCCGTTTTACCTTTGAACCGGTTTTCTCGGTTTCATTTTCAATCGAGGCCAAAGTATTTTCCTTGAATTGACTGTTCTATTTCGCTTTGTCGCCGTCCTTTTAGGGCCTGTGCCCCTCCCCGTTCCGATGATTTTAACGGAAAAGGGGGAACTTTAAAAGGGCGGGATTCCCGACTGTCTTTCCTGTTTATGGGAAAATAGGAAAGTTTTGATATTTCCCTCGACCCATTTATATTGTAAAGTACGGATAGACGGTTAAATGTCCCCGTGCCGCCTGACGGAATCCGGCGCGGCGGGAAGGATACGATGGATGATGTTGAGGAGTTCAATGAGAAGTTTTGGAATTGATCGGCAGACGCGCCCCCAGCGGAACGGTGATTTTCGGGGACGGTTTTTTCCTCGGCCGCAGAATGCCCTTTGGGGCGCGGCGGCGGTTCTGCTGAGCGTTCTGCTCTCGGTTTCGCCCGTTTCGGCGCAGTCCGATTCAAGTGAGCCTTTTGACCCGATCAAAGAGAACGGCGAGTATTTCACCGGCTGGGAGACGCCTGATCTGGCCCTGGTGGTGACCGGGCTTCTCGACGGATATATCGAACCGTGCGGCTGCGCCGGCATGGACCGGATGAAGGGGGGGCTCTCGCGGCGTGCCGATTTCCTGAAAGGGCTCCGTGCCGACGGCTGGCCGGTCATGGCGATCGACGCCGGGCTGATTACCGCGGGATACGGCTTTCAGGAAGAGCTGAAATTTGATATGGCGATCAACGCCTTCTACCTGATGGGCTATTCGGCGATCGGGATCAGCCAGAACGAACTCCGGTTTCCTGCGCACTATCTCCTGAAATATACCGTCCCGCCGGGACCGGCCGATGAGAGTCTCTTCGTTTCGGCGAACATCGGTGTGTATGACTTCTTAAAGCTCTATACTCTCCCGTACAAGGTAATCGAACAGAACGGTATCCGGATCGGTGTTACCTCGGTTGTCGATCCCGCCGCGCTGACCGCGCTCGATGAGAAGATCAAGACCAAACAGCCGGAAGAACGCCTCAATGCGATTCTTGCCGCCCTCAAAAAGGAGGATTGTGATCACCTGGTGCTGATCGTCCACGGTTCGGAACAGTTCGTTGAACAGCTGATCGCCGACTTTGCCGATTTTGATGTGATTGTCACCGGCGATTCTCCCACAACTCCGCCGCTGGAACCGAAACGGACCGAAAGCGGTCAGCTCATCCTCGAGGTCGGCGAGAAAGGGAAATACGCCATCGTTCTGGGAATCTACGGCGATTCGGTCCGCTACCAGCGCGTCGCGCTCGACTCGCGTTACAAGCAGTCGGGTGATGTCCATCTCCTGATGAAGGAATACCAGGACGTTCTGCGCGGGATCGTCGAGGCGAAGGGGTTCCGCGGCCTGAACATCATGCCGGTCGAGTCTCCCGACAAGCAGGCGAAGGGGGATTATGTCGGTTCGGCCAAATGCGGTTCGTGTCACAGCGACGCATATGACATCTGGCGTGAGTCGCGTCACAGCTCCGCGTGGAAATCGCTCAGTTCCGACCCGCCGACCGAACATACCGCCAATCCCCCCCGCGACTGCGACCCGGATTGTGTCAGCTGTCATGTGGTCGGGTGGAACGGAACTGCGCATGTCCCGTATATCGGCGGCTACGAAAATATGAAATCGACTGCGCACCTGGCCAACGTCGGCTGCGAGTCGTGTCACGGGCCCGGCTCGAATCACATTCAGACGGAACTCGGCAACGACGCGGCGGCGCAGGTCCGGATGAGGGAGTCGATGCTTGTCGGCTCGAATGTCAAGCAGGTCTGTTATTCATGTCACGATTCGGATAACAGCCCGAACTTCGAGTTCGACGAATATTACGAAAAGATCGACCATTCCGAGTCGGCCGATGAGGAGTGATCCGAAGCCGGAACGGATATCGTATAGTGAGGCAGGCGCCTTTGGACGGGTGCCCGCGCGGTCATTTTATCGGATGAAAAGGGGTTTTTCCGACGGAGCGGCAAAACGAAACCAATTGACGCCGGCCCGCACGGTTCCGGGAGCGGAATCGGCCGAACGTCTCTAAAAGATACGGCAGGGTTTGAATTGTCCTCAGAGGAAAAATCACAGGTCTGGAGTTCCGGGCGGGTTCTCTTTGGAATCGCGCTTTTATTGGCGTTCTGTTTTCTCGTCGCCGCCGTTGTGACCTACTCTCCCCAGGATCCCCCGGGGGAATCGTACGCCGCGCTTCAGCGGCCGGTTCACAATCTGTGCGGTATTCCCGGTGCGTATTGCGCCAGTCTCCTTTACCGTTTCTGCGGTTACGGCGTTTGGTTCCTGCTGATCCCCCTCTTTCTGCGTCTGGTTTCGTTCTGGCGCATGCCCCGGCTGAAAGGCTCGGTTCTGAAAGTGATCGGCACCTTTCTCATGCTCACCGCGCTCTGCGGCGCCCTTTCGGCGTTTATGCCCTATTATACGGCAGAGACGCCGGTTTCCGCGGGCACTCAGGAGGCGGATGCGGCGGCCGAACCCGCGCCGGGCGGCGCGGCGACCTTTCGCGCACGGCTCGCCTCTCAGCAGACCGAACTCGGTCCCGGCGGGCAGCTGGGAGCCGCCGCGCGGTTTCTGCTCGACAAGAGACTCCACCTCGCCCCGGTCGGAATCGGGATATTCCTTGTCTTTATGTTTGCCGCCGGAGTGATCCTGGCGGGCGACTCGCCGCTGCTGCATCTTCTTCTCCAAGTGACCGGTCTCCGTGCGGCGGCGGAAGTTTTCGTCAGTCCGGAGAGACGGAAGAAAGCCGCTTCTGAGGCGGAACCGGCGCCCGTTCCCGCCATTGGCGAACCCGCCGAGCCGGTTGGAGAAGAAGAGGAGGAGGACAACACAGAAGAGGAGATATCGGACGAAGAGGAGGAACCGGACGAAGAAGATGACGAACAGCCCGCGCCGTATGTTCTTCCCCCGATCGGTATTCTCCCCTACGGCGATCCGGTTGATATGACCGGGTTCCAGCGGCGGATTGAAAAGGAGATGGCGAAGCTCCAAAAGGCGTTCGACGACTACAACTGCGATGTCCGCGTAATCGGATATCAGACCGGGCCGGTCATTACCCTCTATGAACTGGAGCTTTCGAAAGGGCAGAAGCTCGCCCAGCTTCGGAACCTTGAGAATGAACTGGCGATCGCCATGAAAGTCCCGAACGTCCGGGTCGTCTTTCCGATTCCCGGAAAGAGTTCGGTCGGTGTCGAGGTTCCGAACAAGGACAGACAGTATGTCCGCCTGCGCGACGTGATGGAAGAGTCGGCCGAGACCGCCGACACGATGCAGATTCCTCTCTTCATCGGGAAAGACATCGCCGGCGATCCGATCGTCGCCGATCTGGCGAAGCTTCCGCATCTTCTGATTGCAGGGCGTACCGGGACGGGCAAATCGGTCTGTCTGAACTCGATCATCCTTTCGATCCTGATGACGAAGACACCGGCGCAGGTCCGCCTGATGATGATCGACCCGAAGATGGTCGAGCTGAGTCCGTACAAAAAGATCCCTCATCTTATGCATCACGTCATGACCGACATGAAGGAAGCGACGAGCGTTCTGAGTTGGCTCTGCGATCACATGGACGAACGGTACAACCTGCTGGCGCGCGTCGGGGTGCGGCAACTCAAGGAATATAACCGTCTCACACCGAAAAAACTCTACCAGCGCTATCAGCCGCAGAGCGAGGAAGAATGGGAACGCGTTCCGAAGCAGCTTCCGGCGATCGTGGTGATCGCCGACGAGATGGCCGATATGATGGCGATTGCCGGAAAGGAAGTTTCGGAGCATATCGCCCGTCTGGCGGCCAAGAGCCGCGCGGTCGGAATCCATCTGATTCTGGCGACACAGAAACCGACGGTTGACGTCGTGACCGGCCTGATCAAGTCGAATCTTCCGGCGCGGATCGCGTTCGGTGTCGCCACACAGACTGACAGCCGCGTCATTTTGGACGCCAACGGAGCCGAAAAGCTTCTGGGGAACGGGGATCTTCTCTTTCTTGACTCTGTGACAAACCGGATGATCCGGGGACAGGGGACTTTTATCGACAGTGAGGAGATTTATTCGGTCAATTGCGAGATTGCCGTCGATAAGCCTGATTTCGTCAAGATTGATATCGGAGGGGAAACCGAAGAGGTTGCGATCAAACAGCGGAGCGACGATCCCCTCTACGATCAGGCGGTCGAGCTGATCCTGACCGAGCGGCGCGGGAGTACTTCCTTCCTGCAGCGCCGTTTTGAGATCGGGTACGGCCGTGCGGCGAGGATCATCGACGCGATGGAGGCGGATGGGCTGATCGGACCGAAGACCAGGAATGATTCCAAACCGCGGGAGATATTAAAAACGGTCGAACAATGGCGTGCCGAACGGCAGGGGGAAGAGGAAACACGTCCGCCGGTTCCGCGTGCCACAATGCCGTTTTCTGATTCGGCGAAACGGCCTTCCCTCCCCTTTGACGACGGAGAGGAACCGGATGAGGAAGAACGTCCCGTCCGGCGGACCTATACACGCCCCGAACCGGTCTCTCCCGCGGACGACGAGGAATACGAGGACGGAGAGGAATGGGAAGAGGACGATTTTGACGGGGAGGAGCCGCTCGAAGACGGCGATGATTCCGAAACGGCGGAGGAGGATGAGTGGGAAAGCGGCGAGGAGACCGAAGACGAAGAGTACGGGGACGAAGAGTACACTGAAGACGGCGAAGGATACGATGATGAGTCTGAAGAGTATGCTGAAGACGATGAAGAGTATAACGAAGAGCCTGAGGAGTACGACGGGGAAGAATACGGAGAGGAGGAATACAGCGGCGGTCCCGATGATTCCGACGATGGTGACACCGGGGAGGAACCTGATGAGGACGGTGATTCCGGGCCGGACGATGTGACCGGCGGGCAGCCGGACGGAGAGCCGGAACCCTCCGCCGGAAGGTACGCCCCTCCCCGTCCGGATCTGCGCGAACTGGCGCGTCGGCGGAGACAGCGCAAAAAAGAACGCCGCCGCCGAAGGGAAGATGAATAAAAGGACCGCGCCGCGGAGGAATCGATCTGCGGCGCGGTACTTTTAATCCGCCTTTGTGTCAATCGCCGAGTCAGAAACCGGCCTGCGGCAGAGGGAGACCGGACGCGAGTGCCGGAGGATAGATTTCGGCGTCTTCCGCGTCGAGGAACCAGTTCGAGATCAGGAAGGCGCGGTCAATGTTGGCGATATTTCCGTCGGCGTTGATGTCACAGAAGATGAGGTAGTCATCATCCTCTTCGTCGGTGAGCCACGCCGAAGCCAGAAAGACGTAGTCGACGTTTGAGATATCCCCATTCCCGTTGATATCCATCGGGCAGACAAGAAACGTCTTGGTGCCGGTCCATTCCGAGTCGGAGTAAAGACCTTCTCCCAGCGCGCGAATTCTGTAGAGAACGTTTTTTCCGTAGGTCAGACCGGTGATGAGCATGCTTGTTCCGGTTGTGGTGACGCTGGTCCACGTTCCAGAGCCATCCGAATAGGCGATTTCGTAGCCGGACGCGTTTTCGACGGCGGTCCAGGTCAGCCGGTGCCGGTTCGCGCCCGCTGAAACGAAATAGCCGCCCGTTCCGGTCAGGAGGACCGGTGTCTCAAGCTGCGTCGGGTCAGGATCGGGAAGGGGGTATTCATACGCTCCCAGGTCGACAATCCCCCCCGCGATCCGCGGGTTTGCCTCAATGTCGTACGCGCATCCTTCGATATACTCGTTGTTTCCCCTGTTGATCGCCTGTGAGTTTTCGGCCAGCGAATAGTCGCTGTACAGACTCCGCGCAAAGAGGGGGAGAGCCGGGTCGTATTCGGGACAGTCCGCCGAACCGGCCCAGCCGGTGAACGCCGTCAGTGTGTTGTAGCCGAAGAGAGAACCGGAAGACCGGCGGATGTCGCCGCTGGCGCCGGCGGTGTTCTGAATGACCAGCGAGTTGTAGAGAAAGACATTCCGCGCGGAGCTGTAGATCCCGCCGCCGGAGTAGAACTCTCCCGCCTCGTTGGCGGCAACGGTGCAGTTTGTCAGAATTACCGTTCCCGAACCGGCGTAGATCCCTCCGCCGTTGTAGACGGAGCTGTTTTCGTACATGACGCTGCCTGTCAGATCCGCAGTGCCGGAATAGTGGTAGATTCCCGCGCCGCTGTACGCGCCGTTCCGGAAGATGCCGCAGGCGGTCATCGTCAGGGTGCCGGAATTGTATAGTCCGCCCCCTTGATTGCCGGAATTGTTTTCGGTCAGTGTGGTGCCGGAGAGGGTCAGGTTTCCGCCGCCGTTGTATATTCCGCCGCCGTAGCCCGCACTGCAGCCGCGGATGAGCGAGTCGGTAACCGTCAGTGTTCCGTAGTTCGCAATGCCGCCCCCGTTTGTGCCGCTGCCTCCGGTGATTTCCAGACAGATCATGCTCACCGGAACCGCGCCGCTTCCCCCGTTCACATAGAATACGGGACTTCTTCCGTCACCGCTGATACACACCCGGCCGACCGCCGAGGCGTCGATGGTGATTCCCCTGTAAATTTCGAGCTGTGAGCCGTGCAGAATGATCGTTTTCCGGGCGACCGCCGCGGTGAAGGTGATCAGGTCCCCAGCCGATGCGCGCGCGATCGCTTCGCGCAGAGAGATGATATCGTCGGCGGTACTCCACGAAACCGGGTCGCTGCTTGTGTTCACTTCCCAGCGGACCGCTCCGGCCGGCGCGGGGGCCGGTTCCGCCGCGAATGACGCCCCGGCCGTAACGGCCAAAAGAGCGCGCGGCTCGAGGGGTTCCATACGGAGACGGCGGGGCTGCGGTTTCTTTTTCATGGTATTTCCCTTCCTGGAATTCCGCCTTGAACAAGTGGGGGCGGGGCGGATGCTCCGGCGAAGCTTACTCTTTTTTCGCCGATAGTTCAAGGCGAGCCTTTATGGACGGCACAAGCCGGTATCCGTATCGGAAAGCTGTGCGCCGGAGTTACGGTGCCATGAGGAGGATTCCGCAGAAACTGACCAGGTTCAGCGCCATGTGCATTGCCAGGTTCGCGGTAAAGCGTCCGGTTCGCAGGAAGAGAATCCCCAGTCCAAGCGCGAGGATGAAGATTGGCGCCGGGTCGGGGACGATGTCGGGGAAACGGAGGCGGATCAGCTGCTGAACGGCGATCATCACCGGCCAGCAGACAGCGAAAAGAAGGAGCCCCTTGAAGACCCCGCTCACGTTTCCGCCCGCGCACAGCCCGAAGTCGCGCCACGCGGCCCGACGGATCCTTCGGAGCCAGAAAAGAATGAAGAGGGAAAGGAGAACGTGCGAGACCCCCATCGACAGGACCCCGTAGAGAATGCGGTTGAGCTGCTCGGCATTTACCGCGCCGGCGGCCGGACGGATATGGATCAGAGCGAAAAGGACCGCCTGCGTCAGGACGGCAAAGGCCGCCGAGGGAATATACCGGAGGATTCCGCGCGTTAAGACGACGCGGAAGATCAGCTCTTCGGTGACCGGCGCGGTAATCACGGCAGTCACAAAGACCATTGCGAGAATCCAGCCGTATTTCGGAACTCGGCGCGAGACGAGGATAAGGACCGTCAGGGGATGTTCGCCGCGGAACTTTTCCGCGGATCCCGGTTCGGCGCTCTCTTCCCCTTTGATCAGACGGAGACGGACGGCCGTGTTCCGGAGCCTGGCGAACAGGCCGGACGACTCGATCCGTCCGAGTGTCTGCCGCAGGAGGGGCG
>ONWH01000059.1 GCA_900321495.1 uncultured Planctomycetota bacterium | reverse complement strand
GGCGACCGGCGGCGCCATGGCGGCGCTGAACATGAACGCCGGGGTGGTGTATTTCAGGTAATCGATGATCTCCTGCCGGCCGGCGATATATCCGCCGCACGCGCCCAACGTCTTGCTGAGGGTACACATCCACAAGTCGACGTCGCGGCGGTTGACATTGAAGAACTCGCCGATCCCGCGTCCGGTCTTGCCGAGGACGCCGATCGAATGCGCCTCGTCGATCATCATGAGGGTCTTGTATTTATTCCGCAGTTCGATGAACTTCGGCAGGTCGGGATAGTCCCCGTCCATGCTGTAGACGCCTTCCAGGATGATCAGGACCCGGCGGTATTCGCCGCGGTGCTTTTTCAGGATCCACTCCGCGGCCTCATAGTCGTTGTGCGGGAACGGCCGGCGCCGCGCGCCCGACAGGAGCGCTCCCTCGTACGAGCTGTTGTGAATCAGCGAATCGTACAGGATCATGTCGTACTGGTTCATCAAATGGCCGATCACCGATTCGTTCGTCTGATGGCCCGCGGTAAAGGTGAGCGAATCGTCGGTCCCGAGGAATTCGGCGATCGCGCGCTCCAATTCGACGTGAACCGGCTTTGTGCCCGAGACGATCCGGCTTGCCGAGGCGCTGGTTCCGAAGAGCTTGGCGGCCTCCTGCGCGGCGGCGATCACTTCGGGATGGCCGCTGGCGCCGATGTAGTTATACGAGGCGAAGTTGAGGTACCTCTTCCCGCGGATATAGGTGGCGTCGTCGGTGATCGACTCGTGCACGTCGAAGAAATGGCTCAGCTGCATCTTTTCGAGGTAGTTGAGCTTTTCGCGGATTTCGAGGTATTCCGGGAAGAGCGAGAAGTCGTTCGACGCGTCGTTGACGTCGTAGAGCTTCTTTTCGCGTTCATCGACCTTAACGCCGTTGCCCAGGTGTTTCCGGACCGCGTCGACCACTTCGCGTGCGGTGAGCAGGTCGGGAAGAATCACTTCCGGGAACTGGCCGCCGAACTTGTCTTCGAGCGAGGCGAGAATCTCCATCCGTTCGAGGGAATCGAGTCCCAGTTCGGTGATGTCCGAATCGATCGTGATTCCGCGGGCGCGGTCCTTGGCGATCCGATGCACCTCTTCGAGAACGATCTTCGCGGTGTCCTGATAGCTCAGGTCGGCCAGCGAAACGTGCGCGGCCGGCGGCGCGGCCGCCGGTTCCGGTTCCGGCCTGGCGGCGGGTTTCTTCTCAACCTTGAAAACGCTTTCCATCTCGCTTCCCGGATGGACGCTCTTTTTCACCTGACTGGCGATCGCCGCATCGTCGTCGACCAGTTCCTTGGCGTTCGGGTCGTAGTTGAGCGGATTTTCCGCTTCGGTGTAGCTGCCGAGCGAGCGTTTTTCCGGCGCGGTAATCACGTTGATCCGGTCGGCCGACTCATCGGAAACCGACCAGCGGGCGACGACGCTCAGCTCGTCGTTCAGGAACATGTCGCGGCACGAATGGCGCTGAATCTTTCCGCTCGATGTCTTCGGCACCGTGCCGGTACGCACAAGAACGATCGTGTCGATCGGCACCTCGTGTTCAATGGCGATCGCCTTTCGGATTTCGGTGAACGTCTTCTGCGCGTCCTCTTCGGCACGGAACCGGCGTTCGACTTCCTGAATCAGGACGAGCTTCTCATCGTTGTCCTCTCCGATCATAAAGGCGCCGCCGGCGTTGAGTTTGAGGAGGTTCGGCATCGTGCGCTGCGCCGTCGCCTCAATGTCCTGCGGATAGAGGTTGACCCCGCGGATAATGATCAGGTCCTTGATGCGGCCGGTGACGTAGAGTTCGCCGTCGCACATAAAGCCCAGGTCTCCGGTCCTCATGAAGGGACCCTCTTTGGTGTCGGCGGTATACGCCTGGAAGGTCTCGGCGGTCGCCTTCGGATTTTTCCAGTACCCCCTGGCGACGCTCGGACTGGAGGTCCAGATTTCGCCGACCTTTTTGTCGGGACAGACGGTGAGCGTTTCGGGATCGACAATCCGCACCTTCTGGTCGAGAATGACACGTCCGCTCGAGACCAGGCGGCGTACGCGGTCGGTCCCGGGGATCGCGTCGATCACTCTGCCGGCCGCCAGCGAGTCGGCGTCGACCGACTTGATGACAGGTGCCTTGCTCTTCTGGCCGCCGGTCACGATGAGTGTTCCTTCGGCGAGCCCGAAACAGGGGTAGAACGCCTCGTAACGGAACCCGCACCGTTCGAACTTCTTGGCGAACCGCTCCATTGTCTCGGCCTGAACCGGTTCGGCGCCGTTAAAGGCGACCTCCCAGCACGAGAGATCGAGCGTGTCGAGAAGCTCTTCCCGGATCCCTTTAACACACGCGTCGTAGGCGAAGTTCGGACCTCCGCTGGTGGTGCCGCGGTACTTGCTGATCGCCGCCAGCCAGCGGTACGGTTTCATGATGAACGAAAGGGGCGACATGATCACATTCGGCCGGCCGCAGTAGATCGGCTGAATGATCCCTCCGATCAGCCCCATGTCATGATAGCTCGGAAGCCAGAAGACGCCGCTGTGGCTGCGGGTGTGTTCGAAGCCGGTCGAGATCAGCAGTGAGTTGTGGAGCATGTTCCCGTGCGAGATCATCACCCCTTTCGGCGTTCCGGTCGATCCGGACGTGTATTGCAGAAACGCCAGCGCGTCGGAATCGAGATTCGGATCGTTCCACTCCTCCTCGTACCCGGCCAGTTCGCGGTCGGTCGTCGACCAGGCGATCTTTTTCAGGTTCGGCGTCTCGTTGATCATTTCGCGCACGCGCGCCATCACGTCTTCGGTCGTCAGTGCCAGGCTCGCCTCGGCGCTGTCGGCGACCGCCTGGACGCGGAGCATCGAACGGTTCTTCCGCGGCGGATAGATCGGCACCGCCGTCGCGCCGGCGTAGAGACAGCCGAAGAACCCGACGATAAATTCGAGCCCCGGAGGGTAGAGGAGCAGAATACGCTTTCCGCCGTAACGGTTTTTCTGAAGCCACCCGCCCAACGCGCGGCACCTCTTGTCCAGTTCCCGGTAGGTCAGCCGGATTTCGTGACCCTCCCCTCCGATTCCGTCGGTGAGATAGAGGAACGCCGTATCGTTCGGCTGCACGGTCGCCCGAAACTGGAGAAGTTTCACCAAGTTGGAATGGTCGAACATGGAAGTTTGCGTTTGAATCTGGCTCACGTTACCAAATCTCCGAGATTCTATTCGATGTGACTCCGTTCATCTAAGCGGTTTTGAGGCTTAGAATCTTTTTTATTTTGCCGATTTTAGCAGAATTAACTGAAACCGGCCGTTTCATCCGTGAAACGTCTCTTCCATTATCGAACTTTAACCCCATCGGGATAAAACAAAACTTGCCATCTTCCCTATTTTTTAGATTTACCGGAATAACCGCCAAAATCTTCACCTTTTACCAGGAGGAAGATTGTTTCGGCGGGGGAGACGATTTAAAATGGGAGAGAGCGGAGGCAGACGGGCGCAGCGGCCCGCCTGTTTTCGAATAGAAAGGAAATAGGCTATGGTCATAAAACTGGTCTGTCCCGGGTGCGGCAGCGGCATGAGCGCGCCCGACACTTATCTCGGGAAACGGGGGAAATGCCCCAAATGCGGGACGGTGATCACTATTCAGCCCGCCGCGCCTCCCGCGCGTCCGTCGACGCCGATCATCGTTGACGATCTGCCGACCCTGATCCATACCGAAGGGGTTCCCCGGCGGATCTCGTTTTCGAATATCTACGCCATTATGAATAACGACCAGCTCCTCGCCTTCTGGAAACGGGGGGAAGGGTGGCAGTACCGGACGAGCCACGGCTACGTTCCGGTACGGAGCGCCGAGTCGCTCGTCCCCGAACAGGGGGAATTTGTCCTTGCCGAAGGGAACGTCAGGGAGTTCGAAGAGGGGCACCGGCTGGTCGGCGTTCAGTTCTTTAAGATTGCCGGCGGCGGGGGACTGAAATCGCTTCTCCGCGGCGAGTCGGAAATTTTCGAAAAGATCGTCGGCCGCGTTCCGCTCGGCCTTTCGCAGAAACGGCAGTTCCTTCTCTTTATCCGCGATCACTACTTTCAGTCGTTCACCGAACGGGCGGGCGACGTGATCGAGTACCTCACGAACGAGGATTTCCACACCACGCAGATCGGCGACACGCAAAACGAAGACAGCGCGGGGCTTCCGCAGGAGGAATAACGGGCGCGGCGGATTCCTTTCGCCGCACCGGAACGCCCCGCCGCGCAGACGTTAAAGCAGTTTCCACTCCACGTTTCCGGAATCGTCGACCGTAAAGCACCGGGCGCGGATGTTCGAACCGCTTCCCTCCTCGTAGTAGAGAATCAAAAGGGAACCGTCGCGGCGTCCGGCGATCGAGGCGTAGGCGCCGGGGACATCATCGACAACGACCGGTTTGCTCCACGTTTTGCAGTCGTCAAGCGAAACGCGGATCGTCGTCTGTGTCGCCGAAAGCTCTTCCCGCAGGGCCATCACCACAACGCCGTTCGGCGCACGGTAAAGGTACGGGCATTGGCCGTGAAACCCGATACTCCGCGAAGGCGACCACGTTTTGCCGTAATCGGCCGAAACGGAATACGCCATCTCGTACCGCTGAACCGCGTAGAGCGTGCCGTCGTTCCGCTGGATGATATCCGTCTCGGCGTCCAGCCGAAACCCGTTGCGCGGTATCGTGACCGGCTTTTCCCAGGTAACGCCCTGATCGTAGCTGAGGCCGGCCGCCCCCCACGCCGTATTGTTCGCCTGCCGGTAAAGCGGCATCAGAAGCGTTCCGTTCGAAAGAACGCGGATCGGCGACGAAACAGCGTATCCCTCATAGACGGTGACCGGATCCGACCATGTCAGTCCTCCGTCGGCCGACTCGGTCAGTTTGGTGACAAGCCGTTCCCCGCTGACGCCGTCCGGTGTCAGCGCGAAGAAATTGCAGAGTATCCGCCCGTCCTCGAGCTGGACAACCGAAGGATCCCGGTCATCGTAACCGGTGTCGGCGACGATCTGCGGAACCGTCCACGATCTTCCGTCGTCGTACGAATAGACCGCGCAGATCCGTCCCCCCTTCGGATAGTCGGCGCTCGGGTGCGATACGTGGCCGTATCCCGCGTAGAAGACGGCCATCAGCCGTCCGTCGTTCAGTCGGCAGACGTCGGGGAACGCGGCGTAGCCGAAACTCCCCTGTCCCCGGGTCACCGTAACATACCTGTGGGCCGGAGTCGCCTCCGTCGGTTCGGGATCCCTTTCAACCTGGATATTGGTAAAAGTTTCGACGCCGCTGACCGCGCGAAACCCGAGTTTTCCCCCGGAAAGCCGCGCGTCATACACCGAAATCAGCGTGTTTTCCCCGATTCCGCAGGCGATCTGACCGTCGGCGGTCTGCGCCCAGATCCCGTAGGTCTTCAGATATTCCAGAGAAACCGCGTCGCTGGCAAGCTCCGTCATCTGCCCGCCGCTTCCGACGTAATAGAGGACGGCTCGGCTGCTCTGAAACGCCGCGTAATAGCATTCTCCGGAATCCTGCACCGCCAGTTCGATTCCGGCGCTGATGCCGGCATTCCGGCGCGTCGGCGTAAAGTCGGCGGAAACGCGGATACTGCCGCCGAACTCCTCGTAGGCGCAGACCGCTTCAAGGCTCCCTTTCCGGGCGTCAAAGGTTAAAACGCCGTCCGCCGCGCCGATATTCGACGTGTCGCTCCCGGACAAAGTCCAGTTCGAAGGATCGTCCGGATAAATCTCGTATGACTTGGTGCCGTCCGGCAGTTCGTCGCACCCCCGGAACCAGTAGGCCGAAACAAGCGCGTAATCCCCCGGCCCGACAAACCCGTCGCCGTCCAAATCACAAGCGGGAGTCCACCCCTCGCCGCCGTCGGCGGACGCGAACCAGCTGCCGCTCAGAAGCGCGTTGTCGCCCGGCCCGATGAATCCGTCCCCGTCGATATCATAAGTTGATTTGACATAGACATCGCCGGCCTTCTGACCTGCGGGCACCGGCGCCGCGGTCGGCATCGGTTCCGCCGCTCCTGCGGCGGCAATTGCGGCGCCGGACCAGACCGCCAGGAGGGTCCGTTCTTCCAGTGCCTCGAATCGGAGCTTCCGTTTTTTCCAAGGTGTCTGTTTCATCTCGGTTCTCGACTGATAACGGGATCTTTGAAGAAATAAAACCCGGGACTTTGCGGTTCTTCCCCGGTGTGAAAAGAACGGCCTTCCACAGGCAGATTATAAAAGACGGCCGTAAAAAGTAAAGCTTGGAAAGGGCCTCGCCGATGTCTTTGGTCTTCCCGCGGATCCGGTCTCGCCTCTCCAACAGCGGCTACTCTTCCAGGTCGGCGGGAGCGCGGATTTCCCCCTCTTCGAACGCCGCGTCGGTTTCGACGGGGGGGAGGATCCCCTCCGGAACCAGATCGGCCGCGGCGACGGCGCACGAAAGACCGACCCCGAATCCGCAGAAGAAGGTGCGGATCGGGTCCGCCGAATCGTTCCCTCCCAGCGCGGCGCAGAGGGCCAGCGGAATCGAAGCGGCGGACGTGTTCGCGTAGTCCGCCAGACAGAGCGGAATCTTTTCCGCCGGCGCCCCGATCTTTTCGGCGATCTGATCGAGAATCTGCCTGTTCGACTGATGGAGGGCGAAAAGGCCGAAATCGTCCGCCGTCGTGCCGGTCAGCGCGTAAAATTCCCTGACCGCTTTCGGAACGCCGCTGATCGAAAACGAAAAGACGTTCATGCCGTTCATAAAGAGCCGGTCGAGCGGGCGCGTTTCCCGTGCCGCGGCGGGCAGGGGGTTGCGGAACCCGCCCGCCGGAACGATGATGTCGCGGTATCCCTCGCCGTCGGTTTTCAGGATCCCCTGTATGACAGCGTCCTCTTCCTTCTCGAGAAGCGTGCACGAGCCCGCGTCTCCGAAGAGCATGGCGGTGGAGCTGTCGCGCGGGTCCGTGTTTTTGGTCATTGTCTCTCCCGCCAGGACCAGCGCGCAGCGCGCGTCGGACGAGGCCAGAAGCGAGGCGGCGGCGATCAGCGCGTAGGGATACGCCGAACAGCCGAGTCCCAGGTCGAACGCGCCGCATCCGGCCGAAAGGCGGAGCCGGTTCTGCAAGATGCACGCGGTGGCGGGCCGGCGGTAATCGGGAGAGAGGGACGCGAAGATCAGAAGCCCGATGTCGCGGCGCGGGATATTCCGCTCCGAGAGGAGCCGTTCGGCGGCGGCCAGCGAAAGGTCGGACGCGGTCTGGTTTTCGGCGGCGCGGCGGAGGGCTTTAATCCCCGTGGCGGCGGAGAATTTCGCGACATGTTCGCGGCCGAAAGTTTCGTCGAACGCGGTCAGGGGAACCGACTCGGCCGGCACCGCCGCGGCGATCCCGCCGATTTTGACTCCCGAGACCGAATAGAGAGGAGAAGACATCACTCTTGTTTCTCCCGGATTGTGTTGTAAAGGTCGGCGAGGGTCAGCGCCTTCTGAATATCGCGCCCTTTGAGCGTGACGCCGTATTTTCGGTCGACCATGGCGATCACCGAAATACCGGTCAGGGAACTCCATTCGGGGTCCCTTTTAAATTCGGTCTCCGGCGTGAAACGGTCCGGTTCGTCGAAGAGGTCCGCGAAATCTCTGATGAATTGATCCATGGCAGAAACGGCTGAGTGGGGTTGGTGAAACGGACCGCCGCACGGAAAAACGCGCGGCTACTTTTCGTCGGGGGAAAGGAAGAAGTCTTCGTGAACCTCTCCGGGTACGCCGACCACGAAGGAACAGGGGGGGACGTCCTTCATCACGGCGGATCCGGCGGAGATTTTCGACCACGCGCCGACCCGAACCCCCGGGGCGACCGTACTGCAGGCGCCCATCTGGACTCCCTCTTCGAGGACGACGCCCCCCGAAACCGCCGCGCCGGGCGCGATTTCGCAGTAGTCGCCGATCCGCGTGTCGTGGCCGACGATCCCGCTGACCAGGGCGAACCGGCCGATTGCCGCGTCGCACGAGACCTGCCCCTGTTCGATCAGGCTTCCCGCGCCGGCGGAGACCGAGCGGGCGGCGAGCTGTTCGGCGGTCCAGAGCCAGTGCCACGCGGGGAAGAGGCTTTCATGTCCCTTGAACAGGAGCGCGACCCGGCGGCGAACCTCGGGGATCCCGACTCCCAGGAAATAGTCGGCTTCGGCCCGCGGCTTATGGTCTCTGACCGTCCCGATGACCGGGGGGTATCCGGCGGGCATTTCGGTTTTCACGTCGTCCAGGAAACCGAGACATTCGGGGGGCGTTTCTCCCGGCGGGGCGAGACGCGCGGATTTTTCGCGGAGATTATGGTACAGTTCCCGCGCCAGTCCTCCCGCGCCAACGATGATGTAGTCTTTCGCCATCGGATACTCCGCCTCTTTCACCTGAACTTGCGTGCCCTAATTCTAACCTCTCGGCAAACCCCCGGCAATAGGAATCATCGGCCGGCAAACCTTCTCTTTTTCGCAAAAACCGCCGATTTTTACTGGACTTTCCATATTTTGTAAGTTATCATTTCATAATCGGGATTCTCTCACGAACCCGGTTTTCTGTCCCGCCGGGCTTCCCCCGCGGGTTTTCCCGTACCCCCGACGGCGGCAGACGAAACGCCGGGGGGAGGATATTTCGGCAAGGAGCGTAAGTTAATGGCGCGGTTTCTGGCGGTTGACTGGGATCATTCTGAGGTGCGTTACCTGTACGGAACGTACGCGGGGGATCGGCTGATCCTTCTGAAATCGGGGAGCGCGCCTCTCGCCGAACCCGAAGAGGCGAAGCCGGCCGATGAGGACGCCGAACCGCAGGAGGGGGCGGAGACAGACGGCGGCCAGACCGCCGAGCCGCAGGAGCCGCCGAAAAGCGGCCGCGGCGCGAAACAGTCCGCCGGGAAAGACGCCGCCTCGATCAGGCGCGGCCAGGTTTTAAAAGAACTTCTCCGCCGCGATTCGGTTCCCGCGGCTCCTCTGCTGATCGCCCTGCCGCGCGACCGGGCCGAACTTCTCAATCTGTCACTTCCCCGGCTCGCCGAGTCGGAACTTCCCGATATCGTCAAGAATCAGGTTCTCCGCGACGGGACCGCCTACATCGAAGGGCATCCGCTCGACTTTATCCCCCTGGCCGCTGAAGGGGAAGGGGGAACGGGAAAAGTCTTTTCCGCGTCGATCTCGCGTATCGAGCTGCGGAACCTCCGCGCGTTCTCGGCGGCGGCGGGCCGGAAAGCGGCGTCGATCGGACTCCGCCTGACGGCTCCGGCCGAATTCGTCAGGAGCGGACGGCTGACGCGGGACGGGGAATACCTCCTGGTACAGGAGGGGACCGACGAACTGAACTTTGCGGTCTTCCGGGACCGGGAACCGGTCTACTTCCGGACGGTGCAGGTCGACGCCGCTCTTCCCGACACGCAGCGTGCCGCGCGGCTTGCCGCCGAAATTGTCCGGACGGCACAGATCGCCGCCGGAGAAGAGCCGATCACCCAGGTGCTGATCTTCGGCGCCGAGGGGGAATATGCCGCGCTCGCCGAAACGCTTGAAAGGGAAAACCTCGCACTCGAGACGGCCGACCCGCTCACCCTGCCGGGGATTGCCGCCAAACCGGAAGTGACGACACGCGCGGCGCTTCTGGCGCCGCTGGCCGGCGCGCTGCTGGCCCGGCGGGAGAAGAAGTCCCGCCCGATCCTCGACTTCCTCCATCCGCGGCAGATGCCGAAGCCGCCGAACTACACCCTTCCGTTTGTTCTGTTCCTTCTGATTCTCGCCGGCGTTTTCGCCTACCTGTGGCACTGGAACAAGAAAGACCTGCTCCGCCGCAACGGCGAGGTGGCGCAGCTGGCGCAGACCCTTTCGGGG
>ONWH01000243.1 GCA_900321495.1 uncultured Planctomycetota bacterium | reverse complement strand
TACCTGACCCAGGCCGACTGCCGGAGCCTCTTCGAATGCTACGGGCTGCCCCTCCTGGCCAGCGGTGTGGCGACCAGTGCCGACGAAGCCGCGGCAATCGTCGAGAAGATCGGCAAGAAGGTCGTGATGAAGGTCATGTCGGCCGACGTCAAGCACAAGTTCGATGCGGGCGGTGTCATCCTGAACGTCGACGGCGCCGATGCCGCGCGCCAGGCTTACGCCGCGATTTACGCCAACGTCGAAAAGGCGGTTCCGGGTGCGAAGATCGACGGAATCCTGATCGAGCAGATGGCCGAAAAGGGTGTCGAAGTGATTCTGGGCTGCAACCGCGACGACAAATTCGGTCCGCTGATGATGTTCGGTTACGGCGGGACCTATGTCGAGCTGTTCAAGGACGTGGCGTTCCGTCTCGCCCCGATGTGGAAGGCGAGCGCGGAGAAGATGATCCGCGAGATCAAAGCGTTCAAAATCATGGACGGTTTCCGCGGCGCGCCGAAAAAAGACGTGGCGGCCCTGGAAGACACTCTTCTGCGCCTTTCGGCGATGGTCTGCAACCATCCGGAAATCGCCGAATGCGACATCAACCCGCTCATCGTCCACGATGAGGGGAAAGGCTGCTCGGTCGCCGACAGCCGCGTCATGCTCAAGCGCAAGTAAACCCTTTTTCTCCCTGTAAGGGTTGTCCGCCGCCCGAACCGGCACAGGCCGGTCCGGGCGGTTTTCATTAGTGCCGGAATTGGACAATTTTTGATTTTTATTAAAATATTTGACTATTTAACTTGCTGAGATGCCTATTTTATGATAAAATGCCGCCAAATCGGTTTCGGAGCAAGACCTCTCCTTCTTCCGGTTCAATTCCGTTAAAAAATCTGACACCCGGCATTCCGAAAGCCGTCACCGCGGCGAAAGAGACGCACGATGCATTTTCTGCTCCATTTTCTGGCAGTGATTTTCCATTGGCTGATGGGACTGCTTCATTTTCTGGTGCCGGTTTTCCATTGGATCTTCGCCCACCTGTTTTTTTTCATCGGGCCGATCCTTCACTGGCTCTGGATGATTCTGGTCTTCTGCATCTGTTTCGTTCCCGCCACGATTCCCGCGCTCTGTCTGGCGTTCGCGTACCTTTCGAGGTATATTGCCCGTATTACGATCAGGCCGGTCGTGATACTCTTCTGCGGGCGGAAAAAATGGGACAAACTCGCCCGGCGGACGAACTGCCGAATAGAGCATTGGCGCCGAATCTACCTGAACTCCGCGCCGATGCGGGCGTGGAACAGCCTCTCCCGGGGGAAACAGATCATTCTCATTGCCGCCTTCTGCGTTCTCCTCCTGGGGCTCTACGGTCTTTACTGCTGGTGGAGTCATTGCCGCTGAACCCGCGGTTTTCCCGGTCGGCAAATGATCCCTTTTCGCCCTTGTACTCCGGATCGGGAACGGTTAAAATCGCGTTGTCTCCCGTTGGAGGAACAGCCGAACAGCCGCCGCGCATCCATTTCAACCACGCACCGCATGATCAACCGAGTCGAACATCTCCGGCGAAACCAGATCGTCAACGGGGGGAGTTTCTACACTCCCGCCCGGTTCGTGGAAATCGCCGCGGAATGGCTGAAACGGGACGGAATCGGGCCGGCTTACACGATCATCGACACGTCGTGCGGCTACGGCGCGTTCTTTCAGCTGCAGAATTATCTCCCCGAAAACCGCTATCTGGGGAACGACATCGATCCGGTTGCCGTCCGGACCGCGCGGGAGAACTTTCCGCAAATCGAGATATTCAACCGGAACGCCCTTTCCGGCGCCGGCCGCGCCGCGTTCGGTCTGCATGACGAAAAAATCTGCGTCGTCGGGAATCCTCCGTATAACGACGTCACCTCGCAGATCGCCCGGGAGATAAAAACCGCAAGGCACGCGGCCGCGCCGGAACTCCGCGCGCGCGACCTGGGGCTTTCGTTCCTGAAATCATACGCCGCGCTTCGCGCCGACCGCGTTCTGATCCTGCACCCCCTTTCATACCTGATCAAAAAGGCGAACTTCACCGCGGCAAAAAGCTTCTTCGGCCGGTACGAGATCCGCGAGTCGCTCGTTTTTTCAAGTCACGAGTTTGCCGACACCTCGCGGTTCGGGGAATTCCCGATTGTCATGGCGCTTTACGCCGCGTCGCCGGGCGGCGGGCTGTCCGGCGAAGAGGTGCGGAACCACCTGTTCCGGACTCTGGAAGGAGACACGTTCCGCCTGTCCGACTTCGACTATGTGGCCGATCATATCCGGAAATATCCCGGCCGCGAACGCTATGCACCTGAGATTCTCTTCTATACACTGCGCGACATCAACGCGCTCAAACGGAGCCGCACCTTCCTCTCCGAACGGTGTACCGGCGCGGTCGACGTCCCGCCGGAAAAGCTCTCCTATTACTGCTACATCGATCTGTTCAAGCGGTACGCACAGGTTCCCTACTGGATGGGGAACTTCGACGTCCCGTTCCGCGCGGCGACATTCGCCCGCTATGCCGAGACGTTCACCGCGCTGTCGAAATCGCTCCATCCCGAAGTCTTCGGCGTTCAGCCGACGCCGGAAAAGAGCGCCGAACGCCGCGTCAAAGCGTATATCCGCTCCGTCTTAAAGAGAAATCGCCAATAGTTCGGATCCGGCGCATCACGGCAGCAGGAGCATCAGCATGCCGATCAGTCCGCCCAGGAAGAAGCCGAGCACCTGAATGGCGCCGAGATTTTCGGCGGCGACGGAATTGACCAGTTCGTGAAACTCGCGGGGGTCGAACTTGTCGATCTCTTCGGCGATGAGCGCGGCGAAATCGATCTTTGCGAGGGTCTCGGGCGCGTGTTCGCGGACGAACTCTTCGACCGAGGGCTTAATCGACGGGATGAACTGCCTGTCAATCCACTCGACCATTTTCGGGGAATCGAGCGCCCAGCCGGCGATATCGGCCGCGCTCCCGCGCAGACCGCTGACCACACGCGAAACCGGTGAAGTCATCCGGTTCCAGAACCCGCGGGGCGATTCGGAGATTCTGTCGATCTGCTCGGAAATCGCCTCTTTCGCCTTTTTCCGGAGATACTCCATAATCTGCTCGGCGGCCTGGCGGCGCAGTTCTTCGGAATCGAGCGCTTCGGAAACGCATCCGCAGAGCCGGTCGGCAATCTTGTCCGGGTCGAGAAGCTCCGAACGGATCGCCTCCCCCGCCTTTTCGCCGATCCGCTTCTGATTCCGGGGAATCAGACCCTGCGGCCAGATCCAGAGCCACCTGACCGGTTTATACGGGCGGAAAAGCATTTCGATGGCGATCCAGTTGGTCAGATAGCCGACCGCCGCGGTCAGGGAAACGGAGAGGAGCGCGCGGCAGACGCGGCCGGGCGCAAAGCCGGTCAGTGCGGCCAGAATCAGGTCGAGCGCCAGTACGGCCAGCGCGGCGAAACTGAAATAGAAGCAGAAGACTTCCAAAAAGGCAAAAACGCGGACCGACCGCGGATAATGCTGCCGGTCGCAGAACAGCCTGACACGTTTTCGGGTCCCTTCGAACATGGTTTTCCCCCATTCCGTGCAAAATTGCGGCAGAAAGATTCAGTCGAGGAACTTTCCCTCCCGCAGCAGTTCGGGAACGTACTCTTCGGTAACGTAGCTCAGCCCGGCGCTGATGAGCGCCTCGACTTCAAGCTTGAAACCGTTCGAGAGCATGGTGCTGATCTCCTTCTGCCATGCTTTCTTTTTGGCGAACCAGGGGTATTCGGCAATCTGTTTGGCGCGTTTGCGGTCGGCCTCGTTGAGCGAGATTTTGACGCTGTCCGAAAGATGGCACCGCTGGAAGTCGCGGCTGCGCACCCCGATGAACTGCGCGTCGGGAATCGCCATCCGCTGTGATTCATACGCCAGGTTGATCGAGCCCTGTTTGATCACGCTGTAAATGTAATACCCCCACGGGTCGTTATCGAGAAGGCAGAAGATCGGCAGGTGCAGTTCGTTGTGCAGGCGGTTGAGAAGACGGCGCACGCCGCGCGGAGGCTGCCCCCCGCCGTGGGTCAGGATGCAGTGATGCTTCTTCCAGAACTTGTCCTCGTTGAACCGGCTCCAGACGGTTCCCTTTTCGACATGGAGAACGAACTTCGCCTTGCAGTCTTTGAACTTGATCACGTCGGGTTCGACGATCGAGGGGATCCCGTACCCGCCCGACCCCATGTGGGAGCAGTCGATATCGTCCCCTTTGTCGTTGATCGTGATCTCGCCGACCATATCGCCCTTCTTGTCGGCGAAAAGATGGAGCTCTTCACGGAGCGAATCGAGGAGAACCTCGCAGTCTTCGATGATCGGGTCGCATTCCCCCTGATCGTGGAAGGTCGGCTCCTTGGTCGGCCGGATATCATGCTTGAGCATGTAATACAGACCACGGATACTGGTGGTCTTGCCCATTTCGATCAGTTTCTTGGCGCCTCCGGCGACCAGGCAGGTCTGCATGAAGCTCTTCGCCTGGTTCAGATTGAAAAGCTGGCGCTGGGTCGTTTTGCGCCCCATTTCGAGAATCCGTTTCGACGTGTTGAACTTCACATTCGAAAGGGAACGGGTCGGAATGTCCATCGCGGGCTCGCGGTGTCTGCCGGCCTGCCTGCCGATCTGTTCCGCGAACCCGACGATCTGGCTCATCGTCCGTTTGTCCTGCGTCGAAAGAGGCTGTTTCGATTCCGATTCGTTCTCTGTGACAGGCTTCCGTTTTGCCATTCCAAGCTCTCGTTTCGCTAGATTCAGTTTTCGACAATGCGCGTTTTCGGGAGGGCCTTTTTCAGTTCGGCCAACTGCGCCTCATTCCCTTTCGCGGTAATCGTGGTGTCTTTCAGGTAGAGAGTTTTGAGTCCCTTCATCTGTCCCAGACGCAGGTACGCGTCGGCGGAAACGCCGTTATTCGAGCGCAGGTCGAGCGCGGTCAG
>ONWH01000035.1 GCA_900321495.1 uncultured Planctomycetota bacterium | reverse complement strand
TGTCCCGACTGCCACGCCTCGATCGCTTCCAGGACATCGCCGGTCAGGCGCTGGTCGAGTGCGGGAGAATGTTCCGTGGCGTTGTATTGCTCATAAAGGCGGTTCACGTCGGGCCGGTCCAGCAGAAGCCCGTACTTGGACAGATGGCGGCGGAACAGGTCAAGCGCCTCTTCCCTCTTTTCCGTCTCAATCGTACTGTCGGCGACCAGGTCGCCCAAAAGGTTCTGAATATGCGCCGAGGGAATCGACAGGGCGATCTCCCCCTTTTCCGGTGTGTTGCCGGCAATCAGACTGAAAAAGGTTTTCCGGACCTCGCCCGAATCGCCGGG
Organism: uncultured Planctomycetota bacterium; assembly: GCA_900321495.1. Taxonomy (GTDB): domain Bacteria; phylum Planctomycetota; class Planctomycetia; order Pirellulales; family Thermoguttaceae; genus RUG695. Next base: position 14,254 of record ONWH01000035.1, on the reverse strand, counting down.
CCACGGTCCGCTGAAGATGTTCAGAATATCGGGGCCGCGCAGAAGGAGTCCGTACTTTTCGATATGGCGCTGCAGCGCGTCCAGATAGCGGCGGCGCACGTCGGAATCGAACCGGCCGTCGAACGTCAGCAGACTGAGGGTGACCTGAACCGATTTGGCGGGAACGGTCATCGCGAAATCGATCCCTTCGCGCGTCAGGGCGGGCGTCGCCAGGTAGCGGAGCGCCAGGTTTTCGACGTCCTCGATGTAGCAGTTGTTCTCCCCCGTCTCGCGCAGGCGGGTCAGGAGTCTCACCGCCTCTTTCGACTGCTCGAACCGCACCTTGGCGGGCACCTGGCGCGGATCGGTCTTCGCGTAGAGTTCTCCGATCAGACGCGTGCCCGACTCCCTGTCGAACGGAATCACCGAGACCTCGGCGTTCGGTTCCCCTTCCCCGTAACGGCGCGCCTGGTCACGGCGCGTGTCGTCCTCGAAGACGATGAGAATCGGTATATCATGGGTGCGGAAATCGGCGGCCAGGTTCTGCGCCACGGTACGCGGATCAGGCGTTTTCACATCGGAAAGGGCAACGATGAATTCGACATCGGCATCCCCCTGAGCTTTGGTCAGGATATCGCGGCCGGTTCCCGCCGGTGTGGTCAGGACCCCTCCGTCCGAAATGAAGTTCCCGACTTCGCTGATCGTCTCCATATCGGGCGCCGCCACAATGGCGCGGCGTTTCCCCGTCGAGGTGGTGAACCAGATCAGCGACGCGGTCACACTGCTCGATCCGGTATAGGAGACGCCGGGCGCCAGGCTGACGATCGCACGGAGCGCGGCGAACCGGAGCCGCCGGTCGCGCGAGACCGCGGCGCGTACCAGGTCCGACGGGCCGTTCTCGCCGACACAGAGGGACGAATCCCCTATCTCTTCCAAAAGGGTGACCGGGATGACCGCACCTTTTTCGTGACCGGTTTCAAGCGCCAGACGAAGAGCGGAGGCGCAGTCGCCGCTCGTCAGATCGGGGAAGAGGGCACGGAACGCGTCAGTATCAGGTGCGGAATCGAGCCCGTCCCGATAGAGAAGCATTTCCGCCGCGGCAGTCTGCGCGGCGGCGCGGATCTGCGCGTCGTCGGGGTTGAGCCGATACGCGTCACACAGGGCCTGGGCGGCCAGCGTACGTAGCGCCGTTTCGGTCGGCACCATTTCGCGCTGAACCTGCCCGTCCTCCTGAACGCTCCAGATCGGGTACTCGCCGCCGACGGTGTTCGGCAATACGATCTTCCCCTCGAAATACGCCATGCCGCGGCGGTAGGCCCGTTCGGCCTCTTCGGCGGGGGCCGGCAGGGTGCCGGTCTGCGCCCGGATCACCTTTTCGAGCAGTTCGCGCGACTCGGGAGACGTCTTTCCGTCGTAATAACGCAGCAGGAGAGGCGTGATTTCGGGCAGTTCGCCGCTCCGCTCCAAGATCGGCGCCAAACGCCGGAGTTCGTCCTCGTCACAGGCACGGCCCCGTGCCAAAAGCCCCTCAGCGGCAAAAATCCCCCCCTGGGCCAGGATCGACGCCGCGCATTCGCTTTGGCCGGCATCGGAGGAATCGAGTTTTTCCAGAAGAAAGTCAAATGAGTCGGGATACCCCCGTTTGAGATCGGCCAGCGCGGCGGCGCGTATTTCGGGAGAGCGCGCACCCGCCCGGTCGAACGCGTCCTGAATCCGGTTCGGGTCGCGCCATTCCTTCTTCGCTTCTTCGAATATCTGACGCACAGACTTTTCGGCAATCCCGCCGACAACCTGGTTGCGGCTGAACGCGATCAGCTTGTCTTCCCCAACCGAGTCGACCAGCGCGGCGTATTCGGCGGGGGTTCCTTCGGCTTCAAGCCCTTTTTCGGCCAGGATTTTGGCAAACTCGGGACGGCCGACACGGGAGATGCGGACCGCCGCTTCGAAGAACTCGGGAGCGGAGACCGGAGGGGTGGTCAGAATCACCTTTTCGGCAGGGGTCATCGATTTGTAGAAATCCTCCTCGTTCATTTCGGAGGGGGACTTTTCGGAAGGATGTTTGAAGACCACCTCACCCCGATCGTTGATGATCGGCACATCGACCCCTTTTCGGTCGCGGAAAAAGCGCTGCGGCATCCCCGGCTGAACCGCGCTCATCGGATCGGCCGGCACCTCCGGTTTCGGGGACTCTTTCGGCCGCTGCGCAATGGAATCGGTCTCGGCGTCTTCCCCGGCAAACGGATCGTCGGCGGCGGAAAGGAGCGCCGCGCCGCCGAAAAGAAACGCGGCGGCAGCCGCCCATACCAACAGTCTGCCCGGTCCGTATCCGGATTCGGAACTATTCCCCGAAGGAGGGAATCGGAAGATCGTCATCGCTGAACCTTTATTCAGGAAACCGTTTCAGGAAACCGCCTCGGCGCTGGATGCCGAAAACGGAACGCGTAATATAAGAGGATATTATCCATATCTGATGAAAAAAACAAGAGAAGATAGAAAAAATGAAACTCCATCCGCCCGCTCCTGCGGCGAAAAAGATACGGGGTTCTTGCCTTTTTCCGAACTTCCGATTAAATAACTTCTGTCAGCGGCTGCTGCAGAACCCGCCGCGCCGTCACAGAAAGAAGCCGCCCGATGAAATCCGAAGAAAGCCTGATCCGGCATTTCCGCCGGACGTCCGAATCGATTCCGGAACTGACCCGCGCCCTGCGGCGCGGGATCGGGGACGATGCGGCAATTCTCGAAACGTTCCGCGGCAATCTGGCTGTCACAACGGACATGCTCTGTGACGGAATCGACTTCGTCTGCGGAAAAGACACGCCGGAAGAGATCGGCCGCAAATCGCTTGCCGTCAACCTGAGCGATCTGGCGGCTATGGGGGCCGCCCCCCTGGCCGTCGTCATTTCGGTACTTCTCCCTCTCGATCAGCAGGAGCGCATCGGTCCGACTGACGAGTTCGCCGAGCGTCTCTTTCAGGGGCTCCTGCCGACCGCGCGGCAGTTCGCCGCGGCGGTCGCCGGAGGGGATACCAACGCCTGGCACGGTGATTTTGCAATCTCAGTGACCGCTCTGGGAAGGGTCGAGCCGAGCCGAGCGCTTCTGCGCAGCGGCGCGCGCCCGGGAGACCGCATTCTGGTCACCGGCAGAGTCGGCGGATCGATCTTCGGCCGGCAGTTCCGGTTCACACCGCGCCTCCTGGAAGCTCTCTATCTGGCGCGCTTTCATGAAATTCACGCGGCGATCGACATCAGCGACGGATTGCAGCTCGACGCTTACCGTCTGGCGCGGGAGAGCGGCCTGGTCTGCGAACTGAATACCGAATCGATTCCGATACACGCCGACGCGCTGAACCCGCCGCCGGGCGCGGAACGCTACCCCGGCTGGGAAACCGAAAAGTCCCCCCTCGAACACGCGCTGGGAGACGGTGAAGATTTCGAACTCGTTCTGGCGGTTTCTCCCGATGAGGCAAAGCGTCTTGTCGATACACAGCCGTTCCCGGCCGCGGCGCGAGGAGACCGGAAAATCCGCCGCGCCCTGGAAGAGATCTGCGGCGAATGCGGCTTTCAGTTTGACGAAGAGGATTTTTGGAAGCTGGCGCAGGTTCCCCTGACCGACATCGGTGTCCTGAGAGAGGGGAACCCTTCCGGAACGCCTCCCGCCGCCGGCTGGGAATACCGGTTCTGAAAAGAACGTATTATTTGTTTATTTGTCTTCCTCTTTGATGTAGAACCGCTCCAGGTTGATTCCCCCTTTGAGCTGCTCTTCGAGGAGCATCACGCGGCTTTCGAGGAGCGCGATCCGCCGTTTGAGCATCGGAACCTGGTTCTCCTCTTCGTGAATGTGCAGCGGACGGGGCACCTTTGGATAGCCCAAGTGCCGGTTCAGCGCCGAAAAGAGGAACGCCGGATCCCGCCCGCGGGAAGCCCAGCCGATCCGCCCTTCCCGTTCGCCGAAGAGAACCTTTTCGTCCGGATCGTCCCCGGTCCGTTCGCGGTAATACGCACTCCGGACATAGATGAGCGCCGCCAGGTCAACCGACCCCAGCTGGCGGCGGAGAATGACGTTGATCCAGTGGGCCCACTGCCCGTCATACATCGGATCGGCGGCGATCGCGCCGAGCGACTCGTCATATCCGAGCCGGTTCCGGCTGACCGTCTCGAGCTGGTAGAAGAAAACCCCCTGAGGGGTCGGCTCCCCCGCCATATAACCGGCGAGACGTTCCAGAATCCGGAGAGCGGTTTTAAAGTCGAACCGCCCCCCTTCCGTCTCGCTCTCTTTAACGACGAATGTCTGAAACGGCGAAAAATAATGTTTCATCACCGCCATCGCGCCCGACATCGTACCGCGCAGTTTGATCTCGGCCAGCAGGTAGTCGATCGCCATCGGAAGTTTGACGGTCGAAAGGACTTCGCTCTTCATGGCGCGGAGAATCTCCTGCGACGAATAGCCGTCGTCAAGACGTTCCAGAAACGTCTTGAAAAAGAAACGCTGTTCGACATATTCATCTTTTTCCAGCAGCATCGCGCCTGCTCCCGACCCGGGGAGTCTTCCGGCCTAAACGGGACCGGCCTCCCCGCGGAACCATTCTACCCGAAACGGGGGCGAAAAAAAACCCGCCGAACCTACGTCCGGCGGGAATTCCGTGATCAGGACTCAATCCCTTCGGGGTCAGGGATCGAGACGCCGTTCGATTTCAGGATCGAAACGGCGGGAAACCGCCACTCCGGGCTGGCGGGCTTCGTGCGACTGACCGACTTCGGGCCACGGGCTGACCGTTTCAAACTCGGGCACGATCTCCAGAATCTGGTCGATCTGATTCTCGGCCATTGTACGGATCCGCGATTCACGCGTGTGCTGGTGAATATACTTCGCCGACTTCATGACTTTCAGAAGTTTGGCGCGGTTGCGGATCGGATTCTGAAGCTCGTCCTCGAAGGGGCCGACGAGTTCCGAAAGGGGAACGTCGAGCACCTCTTTCCAGGCGATCAGCTGCGAGATCGTCAGATCGGATGTCGGTTTTTCCTGCTCGCGGGCTTCCTGAAGCGGGATCCCGAGTTTCCGCGCACAGTTCTGGATCGACATGCCCTGGCTTTCACGCACCTGCGCGATCTGATGAAACGTCCGCTTCGCCTGTTCGGGCCGGACCTTCTTCACCTCTTTGGCCGGAACGACCGGGGCGGGACAGACATAACCGGTCATGACACCGGTGGTAATGGGGATGCTGGGAATTGAGGGAGTGCTCATCTTCGTACCTCCTTACCGGTTTAATACCGTCAACGTAGTATATCCGAACACCTTGGTTTTCGTTCCTTTGCCCAGGAACGGTTGCCGGACGGCGTTCTTTCTTTCTCTTGAGCTTTTGAATTTTTCGAGCGTGCCCGACGCTCTGAAACAATCCGCAGCAGATTACTAGTTTGCAAAGAGCGTGCCAGAACAGACAACACTTTAAGAAATTTTCTGATTTTATCGTTTTTTCCGCAATTTTAATCCGTTTCAGCGTTGAAACCGTAAAATTCAGCGCGGCTGCGCGGTCCAAACGTGAAGTTCTGAGACCAATCGGCGTTGAGAGCTGCTGAAAAATGCCGACCCCGAGGCTTCCCGCCCTGCCGACAAAAAAAGGACTGCGGCATTTTACCGCAGTCCCATGTGAGAAACCGCTTCAGATTCACCGGAGTCCCGAAACGGGGCTCATCGGGATGTCAAGGAAATAGGGCGTGCCGTTCCGAACCAGATAAACCTTAGCGTTGGCCGATTCGGCGGCGAAATCGTTCCACTTCCGGGCAATGACATAAAGGATATCGATTGAAGTGGTCGCCCAGCGGTTGTTCGAAGAGTTGTCAATCACGAACCCGAAGATGACGTCGCCGACCTGAATACCGCTCTTCGTCGTCTTGAAAAGAGTCGTATCGCTCACGCGGGTAACGACCGCGCCGCCGGAAGGCATGATTTTATAGTTGTCCATCGAGACCTGCGCCAGGAACGGATAGCGGCGGAGGAATTCCGATTTGTCGATCGGCTCGGCTTCGATTCCGAGTATTTTATAGACGGCCTCCTCTTTGGTGCTCCCGACCAGCGAGAGCTGCTCGCCGGCATTTCGCGAATAGGAGGGCGCGGCTTTCGCTTCGCTGAACCCGCTTCCCGCTCCGGTCTCCTCGTCCAGCCCGCGAGCGGCCGCCGGACGCTGCGCGGCGTAAAGAACGCTCCCCGCGGGGACAGCCGCCGCGCCGCTCATCGCGACCTGTTTTTCGATCTGTTTGCCGTGGCGTTTCACCTTCACATCGATCTGGTCGGTCAGGGAAACGCCGATCAGCGACCGGGTAAAGTCGAGTGCCGAATGGATTTCGATTCCGTTCGATTCAAGGAGAATGTCCCCCGCTTCAAGTCCGGCCGCGGCGGCGGGGCTCCCGGGATCGACTGACTTGACACTGACGCAGTCGGTTTCGCTTTCACCGAGCGGGTATTCGTCGGTCGGAACCACCATCTCTTCCAGATGGAGTCCGTGATGATTGATTTTCGCGACCGAAGCGCGGATCAGCCGGTCGGCGACCGAAGTCACGATGTCGACCGGAATGGCAAACGCGATATTCTGCGCGTCATCCCGAACCGCGGCGTTCATCCCGATCATTTCACCGTCGAGGTTCACCAGCGGCCCGCCGGAATTCCCCGGGTTGATCGGAGTGTCGGTCTGAATGGTCCGTTCATAGGAGACCGTCTCGCTCGAGGCGAGAGGACGGTTCAGCCCGCTGACAATCCCGCGGGCGGCGGCGTTGGCGTAGCCGAACGGGTTGCCGATCGCAAGGACATCTTCGCAGACATAGACCCGTTCGGTCTTGCCGAACGTGATCGGGGTGAATTCGCGGTTCGCCACGATCCGCAGGAGGGCCAGATCGGTTCCCGGATCGTGCCCGACGAACTCGATGTTCCGGTAGATTTCGCCGTCGAACGTGGTCACCTGAATATTTTGGAGCCCTTTGACGACGTGATAGTTCGTGATCACATAGCCCCGTTCGTCCATGATGATCCCGGATCCCATCCCGGTCACGCTCTCTTGCTTCGACTTTTCGGCGAGCTGGCGCTTATAGGCGTCATTCCGGACTTCGGCGACATCGAATTTCTTTTCACCCCGGATACTGACCACCGAAGGGGCGGCTTTGTCGTAGGCCCGGGCAAACGCGTTCTTCTTGCCGGCGAGCGATTCTTTTCCCGAAACGGGAATCGTCATGAGAAGAGCGCACAGCACGAGAAGGGCAGACCGCCAAACCGGGCGGAATTGCTCGCGATCGAAACAGCGCTTCCGCGTAAACGGAATCGGGAGGAATCGCTTCATGGGTGAATCTGGATAAAACCGGTAAACTGAGAGGGAATCCTCCCCCTCCGGGCTAGGTCAACGGCAAAGAAAAAGAGTCTCTTTGCGGGTTGTTCCGGTTGTAACGGAAATAACCTTTACCCTATTTCGGTCATTTCCAACCCAGGGCTTTATCAAAAAACGATTCTCCGCCTAAGAAGTCCAATTCCGTCTTCACCCCCCAGACCGGCCGGCCGGCGATTTCCCCTTCCGGAAGCTTCACCAGATCCTTGACGGTGGTCAGAAACCCCGCGGCGTCGGGCGAAGCGGCGGCCAGACGCCGGATCCCCGTCCGGTCCGGCGCGGTATGGTCGGGAAACGCGATACCCGGAGCGGTCCTGACCCCTTCGGCACGGAGCATTTCAAAGAAGCCGTTCGGATTTCCGATTCCGCAGAAGGGGATCCAGAGTTCCCCTTTTAGCAGGTCAAACGGCGCCGATTCCCAGCCGCCGGGAGTTCGGCGCAGAAGAGAGACCGGACGAACCGCCGATTCGGCCCATAAAACATGGGGGGCATACCGGCGGACCAAAGCCTCGATCCGGCGGCGTTCACGTTCATCGACGAGATCGGCGCGGGTCAGGATCACGCCGTCGGCACGGCGGAGCGCGCCGAGCGGTTCCCGTGCCATTCCGGCGGGGAAGAGTCCGCCCCCGAACGGGTCGAGAGCGTCGATCAGAACAAGGTTCACATCCCGAACCAGACGCCGATGCTGGAATCCGTCGTCCAGTATGATAAGTTCCGTCCCGGGGTAGTCGGTCAGGAGCGCACGACCCGCTCTGACACGGTCAGGCGACTGGTAGTGGGGGACGTCGGGAAAATCGAGCGCCAGTTCCGCCGCCTCGTCATTCCGCCGGCGAAACGGACTCGCCTTCCCTTCCGGCCCGGCGTAGTTCGACGCGCGGTAGCCGCGGCTTAAAAGGGCGGGCCGGATTCCGCGCGCGAGCGCCGCACGCAGAAGGGCTGCGGCCGCCGGGGTCTTCCCTGTCCCCCCCATCGTGAGGTTTCCGAGACTGACGACCGGCACACCGAGCCGGTACGCCTTTTTCAGCCCGGTATCGTAGAGGAAGTTCCGAAACCGGACGATCGGGGCGTAAAGGAGCGCACATCCCGAAAGGAAAAGATGCAAGGCGCCGTAAAGGCCGCGCCGTTTCTTAACCAGTTTCCGAAAGTCCATGTTCGATTCACCCCTTAAACAACGTTCCGCGGCACGCGCCGCGCCTGCCGTGATTATACCGGACGGGAAAAAGAAGGTCTATACGCGCCCGCCGGCCGCGGCGGCGGATTTCGTCCGGCCGATCCGGCCGAGCGCCTCGGCGATTATCAATCCCGTGAACCGTACAGACGCCTTTCCCATCACAATACAGAACTGTCCGGACGCCGAACAGGTGTGGACTTTAGCCGCACGCCGCGCCAATTGACAAAAAAAGAGAGGAGAGATACGATAAACGGCATGCCGCGGAAGGCAAATTCCCCCTTCTGGGATACGAATTCGAAAGGAATCATTTTGGAACTGTCGCAGCTGACCGATTACGCCGCGAAAAAATACGGGATCAGTGAAGAGTTCAAATGGGACTCCTTCCCCGGCTTTTCGGTTCTCGCCGACCCGGTCACGGGCAGCTGGGCCGCACTCCTGATGCGGACGCGCGACGATGCGACCGGCAAGGAGATCCAGCGGTGCGACATCCGGTGCGGACAGCGGACTCTTTCGGCAATCCGCGCCCCGTTCGTCACCCTGCCGTTTCGAATGACCGGATACCGGTGGGTGGGGGTCGTCTTCGACGAGACGACCGTGCCGGAAGTCGTCTTCTCCCTCTTCGACCGCGCGATTCAGAGCGAAAATCCGCGGGGATACACCGTTCAGCTCAACACGTCCCCCGACACGGGGGTGGAACTGTACCGCGAAACGCCGCTGCCGAACGTCGGGCCGCCCCCCCTCCCTGCCTGGAAAGAGGTTCCCGCGAAGATCATCGAGATGAAAAAGCTCTTCGGTAACGGGGGGAGCGGATACGGACGGAATGCGGAACGGTTCTACCGCCAGGCAAAGTTCATGGAGGACTACGAAGACGATGCCGAATGGACCGAACGGTTCACACTCTACTACCCCACCTACAACGACCTGAGCCTGCGCCGGCTGCGCGGCTATTTCGGCTGGCGGTCGCGGGTTCGGAAAGGGGTCTACGGCCCGATCTCCACGTCGCTCGCCTATCTCTACCTCTACGAACTCCTCTGCGGAATCGGCGCCGCCGCGCCGGAAGAGGCGTTCGAGAAGATGAAGGCGTTCGAAGCCGGATTCATCGATTCGGGAGTCGGCGAACCGTCGATGCGCCGGAACCTGCACCGCTGGATGTTCGAGTACGCGGTCATTCATCATCTTCCCGCCGAGGCCGCCCTCGAATACGCCGACCCGAAAGACCGGACGAAAGATGCGCATCTTGCGGTTCTGAAAGTCCCGAAGGCGCACACCGATGAAGAAATCTTTTCGGCGCTCCTCCATTTCACCGACCGGAAGCCGATGCGCACGATGGTCTGCAAACGGAACGAAGAGGAGGCGAAACACCTTTTCGCCGCAATCTGGCGGCATCTTTCCAAGTTCTGCCGTCCGAACCACGAGACATTCTTCACATCCTGTTTCGGGAGACGGCATTCCTACCGGTGGGCCCCCCTCTCGAACGCAATCCACCGGGAGGAAAAACCTGTCCGCAATGCCGATTACGATCTCTCGGCCTGCCGTTCGTACCGGTGCCGCGACGGCAAGTGGCGTGAGCATTGCTATGTCATGCTCTACTTTAACAAGAACCGATTACTTGCCGTTATCCGGGAAACGGATAGAATCTTTCGCAGGAGAGCGGGGACGGGACCTTACCTCGAAGAGAAGCCGGAAGACGCCTGGCTTACGCCGTTTATCGAAGAGGTCTTCGACGCGCGCGACCGGGAGCGGGCCGAGGCCGCGCGTCCGGTCATCACGCTGAGCCTGTCCGAAATCGAACAGATCCGCCGCGACGCCGACGTGACCTGTGAACGCCTGATGACCGAAGAGGAACAGGGCGGCGCGGCGCCGCTTCCGCCTGCGGAACACTCCGCACTGTCCGCAGGCGCAGATCCTCTCCCCTCCGCGGCCGGGGGGCCGGCGGGCGAACCGAACGGACAGGCGGCGCAGGTCCGCGGGCTCGATGCGGTACACACCGCCATTCTGACCGCGCTGACCGAGGGGGAAGATGCCGCCGCCCGGATCAGGGCGGAGCGGCTGATCCCGTCGGTTGTCGCCGACCGGATTAACGAGGCGCTCTTCGATGAAATCGGGGACAACGCACTCGAGTGCGACGGCAGCACAATCACCCTCGTTGAAGATTACCGTGACGATCTCAAACGGATATTGAGAGGATAGGACCAGATGAACGACGAAACCAGAAAGGTGCCGCGGCGAATCGCGCAGGCCGTCCTGGGCTCACTCAGAGGAGGTGTGGTCCCGCGGATCGGGCTCCCCTACATCGCCGTCGGGCGGAAGAATGAAATTGAGGCGCTTCTGCACGACGTCGACGTCATCGGCGAAGGAGGCGCTTCGTTCCGCTTCATTGTGGGGCGTTACGGGTCAGGGAAAAGCTTTCTGATCCAGACGATCCGCAACTACGTGATGGACCGGGGTTTCATTGTCGCCGACGCCGATCTTTCCCCCGAACGGCGGCTGCACGGCACGCAGGGGCAGGGGCTTGCCACCTACCGGGAACTGATCGGGAATCTCTCGACCAAAACGAAGCCGGAAGGGGGCGCCCTTTCGCTCGTCCTCGACCGATGGATCAGTTCGGTACAGACTGAAGCGGCGCGGGAAACCGGCCGGGCGCCCGGCGATCCGGAACTGACGCGGGCGGTCGACCAGAAGATCTGCGCCGTCACACAGGCGGTGAGCGAACTGGTGCACGGATTCGAGTTCGCCCGGCTCCTTTCGCTCTACTACCACGCGTATATCGACGGCGACGACGAGACGAAAGCGAAGGTGATCCGCTGGTTCCGTGGCGAGTACACGCTCAAGCGGGAGGCGAAAAGCGAACTTGGAGTCAACATCATCATCACCGACAGCGACTGGTACGAATATCTCAAGCTCTTCGCCGCCTTCTTCCGGTACGCGGGATATGCCGGCATGATGATCATGATCGACGAGCTGGTCAACATCTTCAAGATCCCGAACCTGATCACCCGCCAGTACAACTACGAAAAGATGCTGACCATGTACAACGACACGCTCCAGGGAAAGGCGAAATACCTGGGGATCATCATGGGGGCGACCCCGCAGGCGATTGAGGACAAGCGGCGCGGGGTCTACAGTTACGAGGCGCTCCGTTCCCGCCTGGCCGAAGGGAAATTCTCGCGGCCGGGCGCGCGCGATCTGCTGGCACCGGTCATTCGGCTCGAGGCCCTGACCGCCGAAGAGATGCTCGTCCTCTGCGAAAAACTCGCCCGGATGCACAGAGACTACCGCGGATACGACCGGACCCTTTCCCCCGCCGAACTGGGAAGTTTCATCAAAATCGAATACGGCCGGATCGGCGCCGATCAGAACATCACTCCGCGCGAGGTGATCCGCGACTTCATCGAGCTGCTCGACCTGCTCTGCCAGAACCCGAAACTGACTCTCGACGAACTGCTCCGATCCGGCGAGTTCACCTACGCCGAGTCGGGCGCCGTTTCGGACAAGGGTGAGGGAAACTACGCGGAGTTCACCCTATGAACGTCTACGAGCGCTACGCCCCGTTCATCCGGGATTACATCTACCGCAGCGGCTGGCAGTCGCTGCGCGGTGTGCAGAACGGCGCGGGCGAGGCGATCTTCGGCACCGAAAAGAATCTCCTGCTGACCGCATCGACCGCATCGGGGAAGACCGAGGCGGCGTTCTTCCCGATTCTGACCCTTCTCGACGAGGATCCGCCGGCAAGCGTCGGCGTTCTGTATATCGCGCCGCTCAAGGCGCTGATCAACGACCAGTTCGGCCGGCTCGAAGAACTCTGCGAGGAGGCGCGGATTCCGGTCTGCCGCTGGCACGGTGACGTGCCGCAGACGCGCAAACGGAAACTCTTAAAGCATCCGGCGGGAATCCTCCAGATCACGCCCGAATCGCTCGAGTCGCTCATGATCAACAAACGGATGGAGATTCCCTCTCTTTTCGGCGATCTGCGGTTCATCGTCATCGATGAGATTCATTCCCTTCTGCGCGGAGACCGCGGAATGCAGACTTTCTGCCTGATCGAACGCCTCTGTAAGGCCGCCGGCTGCAATCCGCGGCGGGTCGGACTTTCGGCGACGATCGGCAGTCCCGAGGCGGCGGGCGAATTCCTCGGCGCCGGAAGCGGACGCGAAACCGCAATCCCCCGCTGTGAAGGCGGGCGCGAGGTCTGGCGCCTTTCGATGGAACATTTCTTCAACACGTCTCCCCAGGCCGACGAGGGGAAAACCGCGCCGATTGAGGCGCTCGCGGCGGAAGAGCCGACCGATACCGCGCCGACTGCCGCCGACCCGGGGATCGGCTACATCTTTGAGCACACACGGGGCAGAAAATGCCTCATCTTCACCAACTCGCGCGAAGAGTGCGAAGCGGTCTGCCAGTCCCTGCGGCAGTATTGCGAGGCGAACCGCGAACCGGACCGCTTTCTGATCCATCACGGGAACCTTTCCGCGTCGTACCGCGAAAGCGCCGAAGAGGAAATGAAAGACGACGGCTCGTGCATGTCGGTCTGCGCCACCGCCACACTCGAGCTGGGAATCGATATCGGCCGGCTCGAACGGGCGTTTCAGCTCGAGGCCCCTTTTACCGTTTCGGGGTTCCTCCAGCGGATGGGGCGGACCGGACGGCGGGGAGATCCGTCGGAAATGCGGTTCGTCATGCGCGAAGAGCATCCCGAAGCGCGCGCCATGCTCCCGGACATGATCCCATGGCATCTGATTCAGGGAATCGCGCTGGTTCAGCTTTACATCGAGGAGCGTTTCGTCGAACCGCCGCGCACCGGCCGTCTGCCGTTCAGCCTCCTCTACCATCAGACGATGAGCACGCTTGCCTCGTGCGGCGAAATGACCCCCGCCGAACTCGCCTCGCGCGTCCTGCCCCTTTCGGCGTTCCGGCGGATCACCCCCGACGATTTCCGGGTTCTGCTGCGGCATCTTCTGGAGACCGATCATATCGCCCGCACCGAAAACGGCGGGCTGATCGTCGGTCTGGCCGGAGAGCGGATCACGAGCAGCCACAAGTTTTACGCCGTGTTTCAGGAGAACGTCGAGTACTCGGTCCGCAGCGGTTCGGAAGAACTCGGAACGATCGTCAAGCCGCCGCCGGTCGGGGACAAGATCGCCATTGCCGGCCGGGTCTGGGTGGTCGAGGAAGTGGACCATCAGCGGCACAGCGTCTACTGCACTCTGGTCAAGGGAAACGTTCCCGCCTATTTCGGCGACTGTCCCGGCGACATCCACAAGCGCATTCTGGAGCGGATGCGGAGAGTCCTTTCCGAAGAGAAGCGGTATCCCTACCTGATGCGGCGCGCGGCCTGCCGCCTGGCCGACGCGCGCGAGGCTTTCGCCAAGTCGGAGATGCTCAGCCGCCCGCTCGTTCATCTGGGCGGGAAGATGTGGGCGCTCTTCCCCTGGCTCGGCAGTTACGCCTTCCTGGCGATGGAACGGTTCCTGAAACTCCGGTGCGCCAAACGGCTCGAACTGCGGGGCCTGAACCCTTCCCGGCCGTATTATCTGCAGTTCACCATGCAGGCCGGCGAGGAGGAGTTCTACCGCGTCCTGGCCGAAGAGGCGGCGCAGGAGTTCGATCCGCTCGAACTGGTCTATCCGAAAGAGGTTCCCGTCTTTGAGAAGTATGACGAGTATCTTCCCGAAGAGCTGGTTCAGAAGGGATTCGCCTATGGGGTTCTCGATATCGAAGGGATGAAAGAGCGCATCTTC